>CAYFRE010000030.1:0-216 GCA_964345455.1 uncultured Syntrophomonadaceae bacterium
CCTGAAATGTGTTTGTCCGCGGTGAGGCAGCTTCAAAAAAGGTTCGACCCCGGTAAATTTGCTGACCACCCGGAACCGGCCGTGCTTTTCTTCTCCGAAAAAGATAATTGCCGCGCTGACCCCGCCGGTGAAAGACTCGATGAAGAGAGGATCTGAAACAGCCGCTCCTTCAAAAACAGTCTCTTCTGGTTCTCGTTGCCGGATATAGCCGGAAGC
>CAYFRE010000030.1:226-17880 GCA_964345455.1 uncultured Syntrophomonadaceae bacterium
GGGCTCGCGTCAAGCGCGCAGGACGGAACCCGCTTCTGGTTCTCGTTGCCGGATATAGCCGGAAGCTCGCCCCAGGATCTCCTCCACGTTGATGTAAGCGCGCAGATACGGTTTTTTACCCAAAGTTGTCTGCAGATAGCAGTAGCGGCAGAGACCGGGGCAGCCGGTGGCCAGCGGCAATTGATAATGAGCAGAGGGCTTGCAGGACTGAAATTTGAGTCCGCGCCTGACACCGATCACCAGCGTGCGCTTGGCCTCTTCAAAAGCGGTACGTTCATTTGTGCCCAGTTCGGCCCGCACCCGGTTATGTGACGTGGTCATCCGCAGGGGAACCCCTTGTTTTTCAAACAGCTGAAAAAGCTTCCGCCCCCGTGGATAGCGCAGCGCATCCGGTTCAAAAAATACCCGGGCCGGCCAAAAAATTATCTTCATCAACATCCTTTTACACTATTCGGTTAAGGCCGCAAGCGGTTGCGGAGTAAAACAAGTCCTTCCCGGAGCAATCTGATCAATACTTCTGCTTCCGCTTTCGCTTCGGTCCCGGCCATCCTTAACCTATCGCCGGATTCGCGCACGGTTGTCCCCAAACGGCCCAGCAAGCGGCCGGCAGCCTCTCTCAGGGTAAAGATACCATCCCGCAGCAGGCCGGGCAGAATCCTGCTTTCCCGGCGCAACAGCTGCCAGGCACTCTGCAGGTTTCGCGGAGCCGCTTCCCAGAGAGCCGCTGCCGCATCCAGACCCCGTTTTCCGAACAGCAGCACGCTGGAACCGAACACCTTGAAAATCCGGGGCACGATTTGCCCTTCCCGGCGCAGCTGCCGCCAGGCTTTCTGCAAGTTAAGCGGAGCCTCCCGGCGGATGGTTTTCAGCTGCGCGGGCAGGTTTTGCAGGTAGGCCCGTCCCCGCCGCAAAAGAAAAGCCGCCCTTTCAGGAAGAGTCTTCCACCAGCGGACCAGTTTCCCCAGAGCGCCGGGGTTATTCAGAAAATAGAAGCCTACCGCCGCTCCCAGCCCGGCCAGGAGCAGGCTGATCACCGTCCCCGAAATCGCCCGCATGATCCCGTATCTGGGGCGGACGGTGGGAGGTTCTTCCGCTGTCCGCGGCACGGGCGCTATCTCACTATCCTTTAAAAAGGCCGGACCGTAAAAATAGTATGAAACCACGTCGGCAAAGCGAGTAATCCCCCGCTCCGCCGATTCCTTGGTGTTCGTATGAGCTCCTACCTCCAGCAGCAGGGCCAGCGGTGAAATATCCTGGTTGTAGCTGCCCCAGATGATCAATACCCCATGGATCAAGTCCGGGTAGAGGCGATCGGCGTATCCTTTCAGATCGTAAGCAAACTGCTGGTTTGTCGCCGTCCCGGGGTTGCTCAGCCCCACCACGATCTGAATTTGCGTAACCGGCTCTCCGTCCAGCTCAAGGGCATATGTCTCCCAGGGAGCCGCGTCGCGATGCAGATCGAAAATGGCGTCGGGGCGCTGCCTTAACAGGCGCAGCGCAGTCACCCGGGAACGGCGGTAAGCGCCGCGATCGTGAGGCAGGTGAAGCTGATCGGAATAAAGAACATCGATCCCTTTCTTCTCCAGGGCATTCTTGAACGCAAGGCCGACATCGTGTATTCCCCCCGCCCCGTAGATGCTGTCGGTGCCGTCGCTGGGGACATACGATTCGGCGTTATGCGAGTGGTAGAGCGCAATTTTATATGTCGGCCCTGCGTCACTTTGCACGGGAAAGGCGGGCGCCGGGACAACAGAAAAGTCCGGAGGTTCAATCAGGCGGATTTTCTCGATAAGCCGGGCCCGGGCCAGGTAACCCTTGACGCTTGTAACTTCATAAAGATCATTGTCGGAAGTAAGGTAACGGTCCCTTGCCCGGAGACGGTGACCGGTGATCAGGACCGTCCGCCCCTTTTCGTCAACCATATAGAAGTAGCGTCCTTTTTGCAGCTCTTCCGGGCTCAGTTCATCGAGCAGCTGCTCTCCGGCCAGAACGCGACCGGCTCCGGGCTGAAAAGAAAGCGGGGCCGGGCAGCAGACCCCTGTAAGCAGGAAAATTATAAATATGGCCACCCGCAGTTTCCGCATCATGTTAATCCCGTTCATCCCCCGCATGCCAAGATCGGTCAATCCTTTTCCCGGGGGCCGCCGCCGAGACGTTCTTTCACTTCGCCAATCAATTCGGCCAGAAGGGTCCCAATCACCCCGGCAATCAAGGCGGCATCAAAGACCCCGCCGCCGCCCAGAACGACCGGTATGTTCCGGAATCCGCGAACAATATTTTCAGCCCAGGAGCTCAGATCCATCAGAAAAATAGAGCCGACCCCGCCGATAAACGCGGAGCGGCGCGAACGGCCCAGAAGGTAAGCAATCACCCCCGCCGCCATCGCCGGAAGGTAAAGCGGGTCAAGCTCGTAGCCAAACGAACCCGGGTTGACCGGCAAAAGACGATCCAGGCTCCAGACCAGGGCCGCCCCGGCCAGGGCGGTCAGGGGGCCGCGCAGCTTTTCTGCTTTCTCCGGAGTTTTGCTGATCAGGTAAACGCAGATCCCCAGGGGAATTCCCATCCCGCCGATGTTAAGAGCCAGCCCTCCACCCAGCGGCAGTGAAGGAAGAAATCCGCCCACGTACATCAGGGCTATCAGGAGCAGCGCTGTTTTCTTATCCATCCGCAGGCGATCCAGCACCCGGTGGAGCAGGATCAAATAGATCACCGCGGTGACAATAACCACAAGCATGATTCCGGGGGCTCTTGCATACATGACCGGTCCCGCCTTTTTACTACAATAAAAATGAAGGACAGTTTATCTTTCCCCCGGCCCCGGAAAGGATATGCAAAGGAAGGCCCCTTCACCGTCAAGCACGATGAGGGGGCCTGAGAAAGGCAGATTAAAGTCAGCAACTGCTGCAGTTTTTACTACTTCACCCGCCGCATCCGCCCGAAGCGGTGATGCCCTCGCCTGAACCGCTTTTCCCGGTGCGAAAGGCAGAGAGCACCTTCTTTGATTCCGCAGCGCACTGCGGACAGGGCACGCTGTCCAGGGATGTGCGGCATAGCTCCTCAAATTTTTTGCGACACTGCGGGCAGTAAAATTCGTACAGGGGCACCGCGAAAACCTCCTCTCTGGCGTAATCCCGCCACACCGGGCTATCAAAACCCCCGGTTGTTATTAAATTCCGGGGAAAGTTCCCGGTCATTAAGCTGCACAAAACGGGCGGTTAAAACACCTTCCAGCTGCGCCAGCCGGTTCAAGAGCTCCGGGGGGATCCGATCATCTACCTGGAGCGCCATAACCGCCTCACCGCCGATGGAACGGCGGCCCACCTGCATCCCGGCAATATTGATCTGATTGTTGCCCAGAAAAGTGCCCACGCGGCCGATTACCCCCGGCTTATCGATATAAGTGCACAGAAGCATGAACGGTGAGGGAATCACCTCAATACGGTAATCCCCGATCCTGACGATTCGGATATCGGTACGGTTGAATATTGTTCCGGCAATAGTATGCTTCTCGCCGCCTGCTTTAACAGTAAGCACGACCAGGTTGGTGAAGTTCTCAATATTTTTACTGGCCGATTCGCGTACCCGGATACCCCTGTTGCGGGCAATATGCGGTGCGTTGACGAAGTTGACCTGCTCGCCCAGGATATGCGAAAAAAGTCCGATCAGGCAGGCGGTGGTCAGGGGAGCAACCGGATAACCGGCTACCGCGCCGCCGTAATAAAGCTCTATCTCCTCGATCCGGCCGCCGTAAAGCTGGATATAAAAACCGCCCAGCAGGCGCATCAGGGGCAAAAACGGCTTTATCCCGGCAATCACTTCAGGCAGCATTGCCGGCATATTCACCGCGGAGACCACCGGTTCGCCGCGCAGGGCAAAAACAACCTGCTCCGCCACCTGCACCGCCACATTGACTTGGGCCTCCCTGGTGGAGGCTCCAAGATGCGGCGTGGCGACAACCCCGGGAAGCTGCAACAGGGGGCTTTTCAAGGGCGGCTCGTGCTCGAAAACATCAAGGGCCGCTCCCGCCACCGTTCCCTCGAGAAGCGCTTCATGGAGAGCTCCTTCATCGATCAGCCCTCCCCGGGCGCAGTTTACCAGGCGAACTCCCGGCTTCATCATGGCCAGCTCTTGCGCCCCGATAAGATGATAGGTTTGCCGGTTGCAGGGAAGATGCAGGGTGATAAAATCGGCCTGTTTTAAAAGAAGTTCAAGATCAACCGGGGTGACACCTATTTTTTCTACCTGCTCCGCAGCGATGTAGGGATCATAAGCCAAAATTTTCATGCCCATGGCTCTTGCCCTTTTCGCCACTTCCCCGCCGATCCGGCCCAGCCCGATTATTCCAAGGGTCTTCTGGTGCAGCTCCACGCCCATGAAGCAGCCCCTTTCCCAGCGCCCATCTTTTAGAGCTCCGTCTGCTGCCGGAATATTCCGGGCCAGGGAAGTGAGCATGGCGATGGCATGTTCCGCAGCGGAGATGGTGTTCCCCTCGGGCGCGTTGAGCACGATGATCCCCCGGGCTGTGGCCCGCTCCAGATCAATATTGTCGATCCCCACCCCGGCCCGGCCGATCACCTGCAGATTTTTTCCGGCATCGATCACCGCCGCGGTGACCCTGGTCCCGCTGCGCACCACCAGGGCATGGTAATCCCCGATCAGCTCTATCAGCCGGGCTTCGCTGAGACCGGTGATGTGATCCACCCGGTAATGTTGTTCCAACAGGGCGATCCCTTCCGGCGAAAGGGGATCGCTGACCAGCACCTTCACCGCGTCACCTCCTGCATATCAGGTTCGATCAATATATGAAAAATATTAGCACACCGCCGGGCAAAGATAAAGCTCAGGCCCTGCCATAAGAAAAAACCGTAACCGTGGTTACGGGAAAAATTTAATCAATATTCAATCCTGCCGGCTTTTTTCAACGAGGAAGAAATTTTCCACCCTGCTGCCTTCAGAGCAACTGCTTTCCACAGCCGCAGCCGAAAGGTCAGTGCAACTATGTCCGGCCCTTCAATCTCTTTCTCTTTTTAGCCCTGCGTCTCTTCTTACGCTGTCTTTTAAGCTGCTTGCTGGTCTTCTCTTTTGCCAGATCCTTCTCCTCCTTTACTGCACTGCCTTTTCCGGCCAGGAGCTAAATTTAAATATCACGATATATTATATCATTAACGAAAAAATAAGAAAAGGACATATCTCTACGCGCGAGATCCTTCGGGCTTTGCCCTCAGGATGTCAGCAACGGGGTGTTTTCATCACCATGACCGGGATGCCCAAAATTTTTAGACGTTATGACAGGCCACAAAGTGCCCGTTTCCCAAATCCCGCATCTCTGGTTCCTGTTCGCGGCACACCGGGAGAACCCGGTTGCAGCGGGTATGGAAGTAGCACCCGGGTGGCGGGTTCACCGGGCTGGGCAGGTCGCCTTCAAGGAGAATTCGCTTGCGCTGCCGCTCGACATCCGGATCGGCAATGGGCACCGCCGAGAGGAGAGCTCTGGTGTAAGGATGCAACGGATTGTGATAGAGCTCTTCACTTTCAACCAGCTCCACAATTTTCCCCAGGTACATGACCGCGACGCGATCGGAAATATGCTTTACCATCGAAAGATCGTGCGCGATGATCAGGTAAGTCAGATTCAGATTTTCCTGCAGTTCTTCAAGCGTGTTGATGATCTGAGCCTGGATGGAGACATCCACCGCTGAAACAGGTTCGTCACAGACAATCAACTTCGGCTCCACCGCCAGGGCCCGGGCAATGCCGATACGCTGGCGCTGGCCGCCGCTGAATTCATGGGGATAACGGTTCGCATGTTCGGGGTTGAGTCCGACCATGTTCAGCAGCTCATTGATCCTTTCCATCCGCTCTTTATTCCTTATCTCGGGTTGGTGAATGTCAATCGGCTCCCCGATGATATCCCCCACAGTCATCCGCGGATTCACCGCGGCGTACGGATCTTGAAATATCGTCTGCATCTGCCGCCTGTTTTGCAAACGCTGCGAGGCTTTAGCCCGGACCAGGTTGGCCCCCTTGTAAGCCACCCAGCCGGCCGTGGGCCGGTAGAGACCGATCACGGTGCGCCCAACGGTGGTTTTGCCACAACCGCTCTCCCCAACCAGTCCCAGGGTTTCCCCGGCCTGAATGCAAAAAGTAACCCCGTCTACCGCCTTCACCCATCTTCCTGTTTTGCCGAACATGCTACTTTCCTGATTAAAATATTTCTTTAACTTGTGCACTTGCAAAATCGGTGTTTGGGCCGAGGTTGGGACCATGATCAGGAAACCTCCTTCTTGAACTCTACCTGCGGAGCCTGGGGATGGTTCAGCCAGCACCTGGCCCTGCTGCCCTCAAAAAACGGCGGCATCTCCCGGGCACAGATACCCATGGCATAATCGCATCGCGGCATGAACGGACAGGTGGTAAAGCGCTGCAGAAGGTCGGGAGGCTGCCCCCAGATTGGAGTCAGTTTTTGCCCCTTATCTGCATCCAACCGGGGCACCGATTTCAGCAGCCCCCAGGTGTAAGGATGCGACGGCTTCTTCAACACTTCGTCAAGGGCTCCGGCCTCAACGATCTGTCCCGCATACATAACCAGGATGCGATCGGCCTGGCCGGCCACTACTCCCAGGTCATGAGTTATCAGGATAATAGCCGTTTGAAAACGATCCTTCAATTCTTTGAGCAGCTCCATGATCTGCGCCTGAACGGTTACGTCAAGGGCCGTGGTCGGCTCATCGGCGATGATCAGCTTCGGTTCGCAGGCCAGGGCCATGGCAATCATCACCCGCTGCCGCATCCCCCCGCTAAACTGGTATGGATACTGCTTCAAGCGGATTTCCGGCTCCGGTATGCCGACCAGGTGGAAGAGCTCCAGCGCCCGCCGCTCGGCCTGTTCCCGGGTCATGCCCTTGTGCAGGCGAAGGTTTTCCGTAACCTGCGTGGCAATGGATAGAACCGGGTTCAGGTAAGTCATCGGATCCTGGAAAATCATCCCGATGGAATTGCCCCGGATCTTTTGCATTTGCCGCTCGCTTTTATTTAAAATATTCTCTCCGTCAAAAATAATCGAGCCGCCGGCGATCTTTCCGGGAGGCGAGGGGATCAGCTGCATGATCGATTGAGCGGTAACACTCTTGCCGCAGCCCGATTCGCCGACAAGAGCCACCACCTCACCCGGATTGGCATAGAAACTAACGCCGCGGACCGCCCTGACCACACCGGCGTAGGTGCTAAATTCAACTTCAAGATTATTTACTTCCAACAGGTGTTCCACAGAAGTTACCTCCTACTTTCGCATCTTCGGATCCAGCGAATCCCGCAAACCGTCGCCCAGGAAGTTAAAGGCCAGCAAGGTAATACAGATGGCCGCTGCGGGGAAGAAGAGCAAATGGGGATATGATTTCAGGCTGACCAGGGCGTCTGAAGCAAGCATGCCCCAGCTGGCCCGCGGTGCGGATACACCCAGGCCGATAAAGCTCAGGAAAGCTTCCGTGAAGATGGCCTCGGGTATGGCCAGGGTGGCCGTGACGATAACCGGGCCCATGCAGTTGGGAATCAGGTGGCGCAGCAGGATCCGCCCCCGCGGGGCCCCGATAGTATGCGCGGCCAGGATAAACTCCTGCTCCTTCAGGCTCAAGACCTGTCCCCGCACGATCCGGGCCATGGGCAGCCAGTAGACCAGCCCCAGGGCTATATACATGGCGATCAATCCCGTATTTTCGGGCATGATCTCTTTCAGGTAGACCATCATCATGATCACCCACAGCAAAAAAGGGATGCTGTACATAATATCGACAAAGCGCATCATCACGTTGTCCACCCAGCCGCCGGCAAAACCGGAGATGCCTCCGTAAAGCACCCCGAGAAGGGCCACCAGGGCGGCCACAAAACCGATGGAAAGAGAGATCCTGGCGCCGTGCAAAACCCTGGTGAAAAGATCCCGCCCCAGGCCGTCGGTGCCAAACCAGTGCGCCGCACTGGGTCCCTGGTTCTTCCTGGCAAAATCCTGCTCGGAGTAGGTGTAGGCCGATAACATGGGGCCGAAGATCGCCAGAAGCAAAATCAGGACAATCAGAACCAGGCTGCCCATGGCTACCGGGTTCTTCTTCAGTCTTCGCCAGGCGTCCTGCCAGTAGGTTGTACTCGGCCGGATCAGCTCAACCTGAAAATCTCGTTTCTGCAGAGGTTTAAATAAGTCCCTTGATAGAGCCATCTTAAGCCTGCTCCTTTCTAGCGCTTAGCTGGATGCGCGGATCGAGCAGGGGGTAAGCCAGGTCCACCAGCAAATTGGCTAAAATTAGCAATACACAATAAAATATGGTCACGCCGAGGATGACGGTGTAATCGCGATTGTAGATGCTTGTCACAAAATGCTTCCCCAGGCCGGGCACGGCAAAGATATTCTCCACCACGAAACTGCCGGTTAAAACACCGGCCACTAGCGGGCCCAGGTAAGTGACTACCGGGATAATGGCATTCTTGATGCCGTGCACCCAGAGGATGCGCAGCCGGGGCAGCCCCTTGGCCACGGCGGTTTTCATGTAGTCCTGGCCCAGGACCTCGAGCATGCTCGAGCGGGTCATCCGGGCGATGTATGCCGTCGGCATCCCGGCCAGGGCGACAGCCGGCATGATCACATGCTGGGGCGAACCCCACGTCGCCGAGGGCAGCAGCCCCCACTTGTATGAGAGAAAATACATTAATATAGTTCCGATAACAAAGCTGGGCATGGCGATACCTATGGTACTGAAAAACATGACCCCGTAGTCCGAAATCTTGTTCTGATTCAGCGCCGCCAGGATGCCGGCCGGAACCCCCAGCAGCAGCGCGATCAGGATGGCCACGCCCCCCAGTTGCACGGAGACGGGGAACCTCTCCCTGATGATATCGTTAACCGTCAGGCCGCGATATTTGTACGAAGGGCCGAGATCACCCCTGACCAGGTGAGAAAGGTAATCTAAATATTGCAGGTGCAGCGGCTGATCCAATTTGTACCTGGCCTCGACGTTTTTCCTCACCGCCTCCGGAAGAGCTTTCTCGCGCTGAAAGGGGCCGCCGGGTATGGCATGCATGAATACAAAGGTTACGGTAGCCACAACCAACAGGGCCACCAGGGCATATAACAACCGCCGTAATAAATAATTAAGCAATTCCTTCTGCGCCCCCCTTATTAAAACGGGAACGGACCGCATACCCGGCGGAAGCACTGCCTACCGGCCGGGCGGCAGGCCCGTTCCCCTTGTCTGAAGAGGCACACCAATTTGCTTATTTTCCGGAATACCTCTTCTTACTTACTGATAATCAAAACAGCCTGCGTTATTCCATGTAAGCCGTTTTGAAGTCAAGCCCGCCGGTGGTCAGGTAGAGATAACCTTTCAGCTTGCTGTTGACCATCATGGGGCTGGTGTAATAGTAGATCGGCATGATCGGCATATCTCTCATCAGGATCTCTTCCTGCTCGTGCATTAGCGGCATCCGCTCCTCCGGATCGGCCAGCGTAACCAGTTTGCTGATAATCTCATCGTAACGGGGATCGCCCCAGTTGGTGTTGTTGTTGCCGCTGCCGGTCTTCCACATATCGAGGAAGGTGTTCGGCTCAACGTAGTCCCCGATCCAGCCGGCCCGGGCCACGTCAAAGTCGCCCTCGTCCCGACTGGCCAAGTAGATGCCCCATTCTTCAACACGCAAGGTGATCCCGGTAATGCCCAGGTTTTGCTCCCACATCTCCATGATCGCTTCGGCGATAATCTTGTGCGATGTAAGGTCGTTGTAGAGAATCTCAAAGCCGGGGAAGCCTTCCCCATCCGAGTAACCGGCATCGGCGAGCAGCTGCTTCGCCTCTTCAAGATCTTCCTCGAAGAAATCGCCGCCCTTATCGCGGAAATCGGAGCCCTCTTCCACGTCAGCGATGCCCGGAGGAACAAACGCAAAGGCCGGAAGTTCGCCGCCCTGGGTCACTTCCTCGACTAGAGCCTTACGATCTATAGCCATGGTCAGAGCCTTGCGCACCCTGACATCATCAAAAGGCTCCACTTCACAGTTGAAAATGTAGTAGTAGGTGCCCAGGTAGGGGAAGATGTTCAGTTCGTCGGGCAGCTCCTCTTTCAACCGAGGGATCTCCGCCCCGGGAACTGTATGGGTCATGTCAACTTCGCCGGTTTCAAACATGGTCAGCTCTGTATTCATATCTTCAACCATGGTGAAGACCAGCTTGTCCAGCTTCACCGATTCGGCATCCCAGTAGTTCTCATTGGGAACATACTCCAGGCGTCCCTGCTCCCTCTTTTCCAGCTTGAAGGGGCCGTTGACAATGGTTGTTTCGGGCTTCAGATGCCAGCCCTCGTCGTCAGCCTTCACTGTTTCCTGGTGCAAGGGATAGTAGGTCGGGAAAGCAGTCAGGTCCAGGAAGTACGGCGCTCCCGAAACCAGCTTCACCTTCAGGGTTGTTTCGTCTTCGGCGGTGATCCCGACATCATCGGGACTGCCTTCACCCTCGTAGCAGGCGGTCGCTCCCTCGATCAAGTCAAACATATAGCAGTAATCCGCAGCCATGTCCGGATCGATGCATCTCTTCCAGGCAAACTCAAAATCGTAGGCGGTCAGCGGATCGCCGTTTGACCACTTGAGGTCGTCGCGCAGATAGAAGGTATATTCGGTTTGGTCATCGCTGACGTCCCAACTCTCCGCACAGGCTGGTTGCGGCTTGTTATCCGCATCCAGGCGAGTCAAACCTTCGTACATCTGCAAGGTCATGTGAAATTCGGGAATCCCGGTCATCAAAGCCGGGTCCAGCGTCTCGGGCTCGGTGCCCACGTTGTAGGTAACAACCTGCTCTCCTGCCGTTCCACCGCCGCATCCGGCTGCAAGAAGGACCAGGCCCAACATGAGCGCTAAAACAACAATACTCTTTTTCATGCTTTAAACCCCCTTTTAAATATTACATGATCAAAATAAACATGTAATCCAATTCAAATTCTCTGGATACTCCCCCCTTCCCTTCATAATATATTCCCTTAACATTATTAATTTCGATACCTAAGAGATGATTCCTGCTTGGAGAGTAAACTGAGCTTAGGTCGAGGTTAATAGAGAAGCCAGATCAGGAGGGCGATACCCAAAAAAAACAGCAGCAGAATTGGCAGGATCACCGATACCGCCGCAATCAACATGGCCGGCAAATCATTCTTCTCCAGCTTTACATCTTTCTTATCGTCATCCAGCTCTTTTTCTTTGAAACCGTCACGCAGCCGCTGGAACAATGTTCTCGTACCTCCATATGACCCAACCGGAGCTGAACGATATCTTAAATTTCACCGGCAAAATGACAGGCCACGTAATGCTGCGTCCCCACCTCTTTATTCTCCGGAACCGCTTCTTTACAGATATCTTTAACATGGGGACATCTGGTATGAAATTTACAGCCCGGCTGGGTAAGAATGTTGCTGGGCAACTCGCCATAGATCGGCTCCATCGATCTCCGGTAAGCCGGATCCGGAACAGGAATCGAAGAAAGCAAAGCCCTGGTATACGGATGCATCGGGTTCTCGTAAAGCTCCTTCTTATGAACAAATTCAACCAGCGAGCCCAAATACATCACCCCGATCCGGCTGCTGATATGCTTCACCACGCTCAGGTCATGCGAGATGAAAAGATACGAAAGCCCCATTTTCTCCTGCAGATCCATCATCAAATTGAGGATCTGTGATTGAATGGAAACATCGAGAGCCGAGACCGGTTCATCACAGACGATAAGCTCGGGGTCCAGCGCCAGGGCCCGGGCTATACCGATCCGCTGCCGCTGCCCTCCGGAGAACTGGTGCGGATAGCGATATATATGATAGGGCGACAAACCGCATATTTCAATGACATGCTTAACCTTTTCGGTATATTCCACACCCTTTTTGGCCAGGCCGTGCGCAAGAATAGCTTCTCCGACAAGCGAGTTTACATTCATTCGCGGGTTGAGTGAACTGTACGGATCCTGGAAGATCAGCTGCATTTTTTTGCGCAGTTGCTTGAGGTATCTCCCTTTAAGATGGGAAATGTTTTGATTGTTGAAATAAACCTCTCCGGCTGTGGGCTCGTAAAGCCGCACGATGGTTCGCCCCAAAGTTGACTTTCCGCAGCCCGACTCGCCGACGAGGCCGACGGTTTCTCCTCGATAGATATCGAGATTGACCCCGTCAACAGCTTTAATATAGTCTGTTTTCATAAAACCCGCTGACACCGGGAAGTGCTTTTTTAAATTCTTTATTTCAAGTATTTTTTCTTTCATGGTAAACCCTCCTGCCGGCTGTATAGAAAACAGCTGACCGAATGCCTGTCATCAACCTGGCAGAGCTCCGGCTGTTCTTTATGACATATCCCCAGGGCCCGGTTGCATCTCGGTGCAAAATAGCAGCCCCCGGGAAGCTCAAAAGGGCTGGGGACCAAGCCCTCAATAGCATAAAGCCTCTCCTTCTCTTCGATCAGGCTGGGGATGGAACCCAGCAGCCCCACGGTATAGGGATGCTTCGGGTTCTGAAAGAGCTCTTTTACCGGCGCCGATTCCACAATCTTACCTGAATACATCACCAGGACATAATCGGCCATCTGCGCAATCACGCCCATATTGTGGGTGATCAGCATGATCGCAGTATCGGTCTCCTCCTGCAGTTCCTTCATCAGCTTGAGGACCTGCGCCTGGATGGTCACGTCAAGGGCGGTGGTAGGCTCATCGGCAATCAAAAGCTTGGGGTTGCAGGCCAGGGCCATGGCGATCATCGCTCTCTGGCGCATGCCGCCGGAGAGTTGATGCGGGTAATAACAGGCCACCTCATCGGCCCGGGGGATTTTCACCAGATCCAGCATCTCCACGGCCTTTTCCCGGGCAGCCTTTTTCTCCATATTTTGATGGAGTATCAAAGACTCAATGATCTGATCGCCAATCCTGAAGACAGGGTTAAGCGAGGTCATCGGCTCCTGGAAGATCATCGAGATCTCGTTCCCGCGGTAACTTCTCATCTTTTCTTCTTCTATGCCCACCAGCTCTTCACCGTTAAATCTGATCGAGCCGCGGACAATTTTGCCGGGAAATTCGATCAGGTTCAAAATGCTCAGCGCGGTGATGCTCTTGCCGCAGCCCGACTCTCCGACCAGACCCAGGGTCTCTTTTTCTCTCATCACAAAGGAGCTTCCATCAACCGCCTTGACCACACCTTTATCAGTAAAAAAATATGTCGAGAGATCTTTTATCTCCAGCAGATTTTCCATCGTATACACCTACCTGATCCCTTTGGGGTCGAAGGCATCGCGAAGACCTTCACCCAACAAGTTAATGCTGACCACCGTGAGGATAATCATTACACCCGGGGGCATCCACAGCCATTGCAGATGCCGGAAAACATGAGCATTCCTTGCTCTTTCAATCATATTCCCCCAGGTCGGGGTGGGCGGTGTCACACCCAGCCCGATAAAGGAAAGAGATGCTTCTACAAGAATGGCGCTGGCCATACTTAACATGGCCGTGATGATCACAAAAGCCAGGGTATTCGGGATCAGATGCCGGGCAATTTTGGACCAGGAGGAGATGCCGAGCACTTCGGCAGCCTGCATGAATTCCTGCTCTCGAAGCGACAAGATCTGCCCGCGGACGATCCGGGCCAGGCCCGGCCATGACAGTATCCCGATAAGCAACATGACAATGTACATTTTATTCTCTGATGAAACCTTCCACATCAAAGCCGCCGATAGAGAGACCACGATGGGCAAAAAAGGGATAGAGTAAACAATTTCGGCAAAGCGCATCAGGACATTGTCGATCCATCCCCCGTAATAGCCGGAGATGCCGCCGATAACGGTACCGATCACAACCGTAATCCCGGCGGCCATCAGGCCGACGATAATTGAAATGCGGCCTCCCAAAAAGAGTCTCATAAATACATCCCGGCCCTGTTCGTCGGTGCCCAGCCAGTGCTTCGCGGATGGCGGCTGCTCCTTGTTGGCCAGTTCGAACTCGCTAAGACTGTATGGTGACAGGATGGGTACGAAAATCACTGCAGCGATGATTATCAGGAAAAGAATCCCGCCGGCCAGGGCCACCCTGTTTTTCAAAAAACGCTCCCAGGCAATCTGCCATGGACTGACTGCTTCGATCTTGCTGTTACTGTTGACATAAGTCTTTGGCATTGCAGTATTCATCGCGACCCCTCCTACTTGTTAACCCGCACGCGTGGATCGACCAGCGCATAAGCGGCATCAGCCATCAGGTTCCCGATTACCGTCAAGAGAGCATAGAAGGTTAACGCGGCCATTACCATCGAATAGTCCCGGTCAAAAATTGATTCCAACAGAACATTACCGATCCCCGGCCACAAAAAAACTGTTTCCAGGATGAGAGCTCCAGCAAAAAGAGCGGGGATCTGCAGGCCGATCAGGGTGACCAGGGGCAGCAAGGCGTTCCTGAAGGCATGCCGGTAGATAACCACTTTCTCGGAAAGACCCTTGGCCCGGGCGGTTCGAATATAATCCTGGTTGATTACCTCGATCACCGAGTTCCGCACATACCTGATAAAGCCGGCCATGCTGATGAAGACCAGAACGGTTGTAGGCAAGATCATATGCCTGAAGACGTCGAATAACTCCTGGAAGGTACTGCCGTAGCCTTTGGCCAGATAGATTACAGAACGCATTCCGTTTACCGGGAACCATGGTATAGGGATGGCAATATAAAATACCAGCAGCAGGGCAAAGAAAAAGGAAGGCATGGAGTAACCGATCATTGAAAATATCGTCCATAAATTGTCGTAGGTGCCATATTTTTTTACGGCAGACTTGATCCCCACGGGAATGGCAATGGCAAATGAGATCAGCACAGCAGCGATATTTAAATAAAAAGAATTCCAGATAAATTCACCGATAATTTCATTAACCGGTTTTTTATACTTGTAGGATGTTCCGAAATCACCGGTTAAAGTTCTTTTCAGCCACATAAAGTAACGGATATAGGCCGGCCGGTTCAGGCCCAACTTCTCCTTTATCTGCTGCTGCTGTTCGGGCGTAGTTTTCGATCCTATTCCCAGGTAAGCCTGAACAGGATCTCCGGGCATGCTCTCGAGAACAAAAAAAATGATGATGGTGATAAGCAGCATTACCGGAATTAAATGTAACAACCTCTTCAAAATATAGCCCAGCATTCTTTCACCTTCCTTCGCCGCTCAAGCCACATTATCCATTGATAAGGCAGCCTTTTCGAAAGACTGCCTTATCCACTTGCAAAGATTGCATCTAGACCAACATTATCCTACTCCTCTACTCTGGCATCCCTCATCGCTTTGCACCAGTCGTAAAGCGAACTTGTTTCAAAATCGACCAGCTTCGGATCATAGAGGTCGTAGTAGGTATTCGCGTAAACCGGCATCATGGCGACCTCTTCATTGAGGATCTTGGCAATTTCGGCATAGATCGGCCTGGCTTCATCGATATCCATGATCGCCTTGCCCTCATCAAGCAGCCTGTCAACCTCCGGGTTGCTGTAACGGCTCGTATTATCCTGTCCGCTGCCGATATACTTGGAATGGAACTCCGAATAGTGCACATGGGGATCGTAAGTTTCAATGCTTGTGGCCAGGAAGAAAAGGCTCCACTCTTCCACGTTGGCATCCGAGTCATAGATAACGTAGTCCAACAGAGTATTAAATTCGAGATAGGCTACGTTCAGCTTAATGCCCAGTCCTTCGGCCCAGTCTCTTTCCCACATCGGAATCAACGTGGCCAGGATCTCGTGATCCGGCATGGCCGCAATTTTCAGCTCGAGAATCTCGCCGTCCTTTTCCCGAAGGCCTTGCGCGTTTAGCTCCCAGCCGGCCTCATCCAGAAGCTGGCGGGCTTTATCCAGATCGAAATCATACTCGACCATCTCCTCGAGCAGCGCATCATCTATCGCCCAGGAAACCTGGGAGAAGGGATGGTACTGCAAGTTGGCCAGCACCTCGCCGGTCTCTGAATCCTTGAAGTAACTGTTGGTAAACTCCTTCACGTTGAACGAGTAATAAAGCGCCTGGCGGACCTTGGGATCGGCGGTCGGTCCGGATTCGCAGTTGGTCTTGATATAACCGTAACCGCTTCTGGGATAAATGTTTTCTTTCTTGTCAGCAGCGCGGGCTTCGGCAATTTTATTAGGTTCGATCACTGCGGGCAGCAGATCGACGTTGCCGGAGGTCAGCTCAACGATATCTGTGGTCATTTCCACAAACTTGAGAACGATATCCTTGATCAGGTAACCTTTACCTGGGTAATTCTCATTACGCGTCAGAGAAACGATCTCTTTTTCTTTGAAATTTTCGATGAGATATGGACCCGAACCGATGGCCTCGGAGGTGATCTTCTCGACCGGCCCAGTGTCGTTATAGGCAAAGTCTTTGCCGTAGTAATGCTTGGGTAGGATATGGAATGTGCAATTCTCCAGGTTGACCCTTAACGCCTCTTTGAAGTTGAACCTGACCGTATATTCGTCCAGGGCCTCCACGCCTTTAAACTCTTCCGTTTCTTCCCCGTAATACTCATCATAACCGACCAGGTCGATCACGTTTGAACCGTAACGCCCGGTATAGGACGGGTCGGACGCAACCATGTAGGTGAAGACAACGTCCTCGGCGGTGACCGGTTCACCGTCAGAAAACTTCTTGCCTTTGTTCAAATGGAAGGTAATCGACTTGCCGTCTTCGGAGAACGCCCAATCTTTGGCCAGGATCCCTTCAAACTCACCTTTGATATTCCGATCAATCAAGCGTTCAAAGACCAGGTCAACAACATGGCCGTCGTATGCCGAAGAGTAGTAAAGCGGGTTGAAGTTACCCGAGCACTCGTGGATACCCACAATAAGGTGCCCGGACGGTTCCGGCCCGCCACATCCCGTGGTCAAGGCCAGCAAGAATGCCAGTACTGTCAACAATAACAAGCCTCTTTTTAACACATTCTTCCCCCCTTGATATTTAGGATAGGAGATGGTGAATCAAACCAAATTTTCTTAATATCCCCCCTTAACTCCATGGTCAATAAATATAATATTATACGTAAATCCTAAAATTCCTTCCAATAACACAAATAATAATCTTCAGATAACCAAACTCCTCTGAATCTTTCCGCTAATGTCAACTGGCATGCATATTTATTGGAAAAGCGGGGGCATATTACATTATTAAGAGGGGCTCGATCACCAAAAGCGGAAACAGTCATTTAAGGAAAATTATTGTAGAAGCAGCATGGCATTACCAGCATCGCCCTACGTTAAGTATCGGGTTAAAAAAGCGCCAGGAAGAGCTATCCGAAGAAATTAAACAAATATCCTGGAAAGCACAGCAAAGGGTTAAACTTGAAGTTTCGAAGAATGGTCGCAAAAGGTAAACCAGTCAAAAAGCAGTAATAGGAGTGGCGCGAGAGCTGTTAGGCTTTATCTGGGCAGTTGGCCAGATGGTTGGAAATGAGCATGAATTATCAGAGGCCGTATAAACTGGGTAAAGTTTTTAGGGACTATGGATTTTAATGGATAAGAAAGATGAAAAGATTGAACGAGTGTGGGCAACGAGTGGAGAACTCCCCGTAATTCCTATGTGCAGGGCATAAACCCGACGCACGCTGATAGATCGGGACAGCTGTCGTCATAGGGGGTCAGCGGCGGCCTC
>CAYFRE010000030.1:17890-18904 GCA_964345455.1 uncultured Syntrophomonadaceae bacterium
TACCGGGAAAAATATAATGTAAGCTAACGCTTGTGTTAATTGTAATCAGGTCATTGCAAAAGAACCGTCCCCATGCCTCCTGGAGAAAGAAAAGACGCCCCCCTGAACGTACCGCCGTGGCCGGCAACGAGGCGTCCCCGCAAGTATCGCAACGGGATGTTTCAAGGCATCCCGTCATGGCCTTACTTTTCTACATGAATATTATTGTCCCGGTAATCTATCCAGGTTGGTTACAATAAACCTCAACTGGGTATTGTCCCTATTCCTGCTGTCAATCTGAACCATGTCGGATATCTCATTGTCCCAGGGCTCGAAGTATATGATCCCTTCGACTTTGCAGAAATCATCACTTTCGTATTTCACTTCCACCCTTTCGAACTCGGGAGCGGCCTCAATGCTACCCAGGTACCAGTTGTAAATCTCCTCCACACTGGCGTCGCACTCGTAAACAAACACTTCTATAAAATCTTGTGCGGATGGATCATCCTCTTTTTCGACAAAAATTGCCCCGGGGTAGAGCGGCCAGTGTCCGTATAACCCGCCCTCATGAACATCGTCACCGTTACCTTCATCAGCATCGTTCTCTCCGACCGTACCGTTCTCCTCGACTCCGTTTTCCGGCGCCACCTCTTCCCCGTTACCGCAGCCGGCCAAAACTAGCACCAGCACCAACATTAACCCCATCACAATCAAGCTTTTTTTCAATACGTTCAACTCCTTTTATTACTATTAGGCGAAATTTTCTTTTCAGTAAATTGTGCATTTATGGAGCTATTATAGCCAAGGCGCTCTTTGAACTAATGGAAAACTCTCCGTTCGCTTCTTTTATCTCATCGACTAAATCGGAAACTGGTGCCGGAGACCGGAATCGAACCGGTACGGGTAGATGGTTTACCCGAGGGATTTTAAGTCCCTTGCGTCTGCCTGTTCCGCCACTCCGGCATAAAAAAATGGAGGCGACACCCGGATTCGAACCGGGGATGAAGGATTTGCAGTCCTCTGCCTTACCACTTG
>CAYFRE010000031.1:0-16667 GCA_964345455.1 uncultured Syntrophomonadaceae bacterium
CTCGCCCCTGGTCAGGGGCGAACGTTTTTCTGCTTCAAGCACCATTCGATCCATGCCATAACCTCCTCGACGTCAAGTATACCCGCGGTGGAAGATGGTGTCAATTTAATCAAAAAGCTCGCTTACCGAGCGCTCCCGGTTGATCCGGATGATTGCTTCTCCAATCAGCGGCGCCACAGAGAGTACCTGGAACCTTGTCCGGGGCAGCGCCGCCTCAATGGGTATGGAATTTGTATATACTATCTCCTCTATAGGTGCGCTGCTGAGCCGCTCGATGGCCGGTCCCGAAAAAACCGGATGGCTGCAGCAGGCGTAAACCTGCAGCGCCCCTTCATTTTTCAAAGCCTCGGCGGCCAAAACTATGGTCCCCGCAGTGTCGATGATGTCATCGATCAATATTGTTACCATATTTTTTACATCGCCGATGATATTCATTACCTCTGCCTGGTTAGGAGCAGGTCTCTTCTTGTCGATTACAGCGATGGGCAGTCCCAGCCTGTTGGCCAACTCGCGGGCCCTGGTCACCCCGCCGAGGTCGGGAGAAACAACTACCCCTTCGGAGATATTCTTTTGCTTGAGATAATTGGCAATGATCGGCACCGCGGTGAGATGATCAAAGGGGATATTAAAAAACCCCTGGATCGGCCCGGCATGCAGGTCCATCGCCACTACCCGGCTGGCCCCGGCGGCGGTAATCAGATCGGCCAGCAATTTGGCCGTAATCGGATCTCGAGCCCTGGTCTTGCGGTCCTGCCGGGCGTACCCGTAATAGGGTATGACTGCATTTACCGAACGGGCGGAGGCCCTCTTAAGAGCATCGATCAGAATCAACAGCTCCATGATATGCTCGTTACTCGGAGCACTCAAAGGCTGGATCAGAAATACATTTGCCCCGCGGACGCTCTCCCGGATACCGATCCGGATCTCGCCATCGCTGAAGCGGTCTACTTCCGCCTCTCCCAAGGGGATCCCGATGTAAGCGGCAATCTCTTTCGCCAGGCTGCGGTTGGCGCTACCACAAAATATCTTTATCCTGTTGTTACCCACCCCATTACCCCCCCCGTATTTTTGCTGCGCGGCTTTAACTCTTCTCTTCCCCTTCACCTTTTTCCTTCTGCAGTGGACTTTTCTTCAACAGGCGGCCCGCCTTTCCCGGGCAATTCTTCTGATCGGGCCTGGCTAGGGCCAGGGCGCCGGCGGGGACATCCCTGGTCACGGTAGACCCGGCGGCGATAAAGGCGTCGTCGCCTATATCCAGCGGGGAGATCAGGTTGCTGTTGCAGCCGATAAAGGCCCCCCGCCCGATAGAAGAGCGGTGTTTCCTGCGACCGTCATAATTTACCACAATTACCCCGGCCCCCAGGTTGGCCCCGCTTCCGATATCCACATCGCCAACATAGCTGAGGTGAGGCACCTTGGTTTCGGCGTCGATGCGCGCATTCTTAACTTCAACGAAATCTCCTATTTTCACCTTTGGTCCAATGCAGCAGCCGGGGCGGATATAGGCAAAAGGACCCCCCCCTGCTGCCTTTCCGATCATGCTCTGTTCAACACCCGATTGGCGGAGGATCACCTCGTCGTGGATCTCCGCATCGATGATCTGCGCGGCGGGGCCGATACGGCAGCCGGAGCCTATCACCGTGCGCCCTTCAATAACCGTCTGGGGCCAGATCACCGTATCCGGCCCGATCTGCACATCGAAGTCGATATAAGCGGAAGAGGGATCCAACAAGGTCACACCCTGCATCATCAGGGAACGGTTGACCCGCTCCCGCATGATTGCCGCCGCTTCAGCAAGCTGACAGCGGTCGTTGATCCCCAGGACCACCTGCCATTCTTCGATGCGGCAGGCACCTACACGGTGACCCTGCTCCTGCATCAGGGTAAGTATATCGGTGAGATAGTATTCCTGCTGGGCATTGTCAGAGGAAAGCCGGGGCAAAAAGTTCCGGAGATATTTTAAATCAAAACAGTAGGTGCCGCTGTTTACTTCGCGGATCTTTTTCTCGTCAGCTGAAGTATCGCTCTCTTCAACAATCCGGATCACGGATCCGCCAGAATCACGGATGATCCGGCCATACCCGGAAGGATCCGCCAGCTCGGTGGTCATGACTGTCGCCGCATTTGCGCCGTGTTCACGGATCAGCTGCTCCAGGTGATTTTTTTCGATCAGCGGGGTATCGCCGCAAAGGACCAGCAGGGAGCCCTCCTCAGGCAGCCGTGGCAAAGCCTGCATGAGGGCATGCCCGGTCCCCAATTGTTCCTCCTGAACGGCATAGTTCCACCGGGAACCCATCTCCTGTCTGACCAGATGCGCCCCCTTCCCGGTAACTATGACCACCTGCCCGCCTGCCGCCGCAGCGGCACCTTCGGCAACATAGCGCAGCATCGGCCGTCCACAAAGGGGATGCAACACCTTGGGCAGCGAGGAGACCATTCTCTTTCCCTCCCCCGCCGCCAGGATTACCGCCCACATTTCTCCCATTGGAGCTCCTCCTCAGAGTATAATATATTTCAATTATACTACAGGCAGAGGAAGAGAGACAAAACTTTTAACGCTTACCCGGTGACACTTTCCACTTCCAATTCTTTAAAATAAGCTTCCAGAATCGCCTGCTGGATCTCCTGCCTTGCTTCGGTATTGATGGGATGGGCGATGTCCTTAAACTCGCCGTTGGGAGTACGCTTGCTGGGCATGGCCACAAAGTAACCGTTGGCACCCTCGATCACCCGAACATCATGAACAACGAACTGATCATTCAATGTAACCGATACGATCGCCCTCATTTTCCCTTCCTGGTTAAACCTTCTGATCCGAACATCTGTTACCTTCACAAGGACCACCTTCCCGGTTTTAAAATTGACAAAAAGCTGACCTTCTTCTTAATAATGAAACTAATTCAACGAACATTCAATAAAATCCTGCTTGAAAAGATTAAAATCATATTTTAATATCTTTTAAGGGCCTGCTTGACCACTTCGAGGTCGCTGATTTTGTCAACATCTGTGCCAATCTCCACAAAATTACAGGGCACGGCGCGAGCCCTGGCCTGCATCATCTGTGAAAGGTAGCTTTCCAGATCGGCCACGGAAAGTATGTTCAGGAGAAACCTAAAGATAAAGCTGGCCGGTAAAATACGAAAAAGTTTAAAAGGTTTTTTGCGGTAGGTCACAAACAGATCCAGCCGGTCGTAGCAGCGGGCAAACCAGTCCGGACGGAGCAGAACAATGTTGCCGCCGGTGAAACAACCATCCCGCAGCCGAACATAGGTGCGTTTCATCTGCGGAAAGCTTTTCCGGCAGCTTTCCCGGGTTAAGATGGGATAGTAAAAATCACCGTCGAAGGGAGCACAAAGCTTCAGGAAACCTTCAATCGTTTTACAATCAATCAGTGGAATATCCCCCGTGAGCATCAAGCAGAGACGCGCCCGGTCCACTGCCCTCAAGCCGGCGGCGGCATTTTCCAGCATGCTCCCCTCTTCGGGAACAGGTATAAAGTGGTAGCCCTCTTCAAGCAGTTGAGCCAGTTCCCTATCAGGGCCGACAACAGCGATCTTCCCGATTGAAGCTGACCCGGTCAGGGCATTGAGGATATAGCCGAGCATGGGACGTCCATGAATCTCAATAAAGGCCTTATTGCAAACCCCTTCCTGATCCGTGAGCGGTTCACTTTTCCCCCCACCGGCCAGGATAACCGCATCAAACATTTCTTTCACTCCTTCTGCTTATACAGGCTAGATATGGTCCAGCATAAAAAGACCCGGTTCCCCGCTTCCTGCAGTGCGCGGGCTGCCGTCCGGGCATAAATCAGGCTGTCGCAAAGGGCAAAAAAAGACGGCCCGCTTCCTGACATGACCGGGTGAAGGCCGAGATCTACAAATTGCTTTTTCAGCGCCTGCAAGGGAAAGTATTTCGAAATAACAACCGCCTCCAGGGTGTTGGTCAGTCCTCCGGCAAACCAGAGATGCAGCGATCCCTTTCTCTGCTCCCGGATCGCGGTGATCAGGGGTTCCAGCAGAGGGCGCTCAAGATGCGCCGGTTCCAGCATTCCGTAAACCTGTGCCGTAGAAAGATACATTTCCGGGGGGATCGCCAGGATCACCCAATGGAATGGCAGCCCGGGCAAGGTCTCCAGCCTCTCTCCCCGGCCTTGCACCAGCACCGTTCCTCCTTGCAGACAGTACGGCACATCGGAGCCGATAAGTGCTCCTGTTTCCAGAAGTTCGGGGGAGCTCAATCCCAACCCCCAGAAAGAGTTGAGCGCCTTCAATGCTGCGGCAGCATCGCTGCTGCCGCCCCCGAGGCCTGCAGCCACGGGTATGTTTTTGAAGAGAGATATCTTTACCCCCGGAAGATCGCCCGGCCGGCCCGCCTTTTCCGCCAGAAGCTCCGCCGCTCGGCAAACAAGATTTTCTTTGCCGGAAAGAGAAGGCTCGGAGCAGAAAAAGCTCCAGCCTTGTTCACGCTGCGGCTCCAGCAGGATCGTATCGGACAGCGAGAGCTGCTGCATCACTGAAAGAAGGTCATGGTAGCCGTCCGGCCGGCGCCGGAGAACGGTCAGTCCGAGATTTATCTTGGCCGGAGCCTTGATCACCATGGCTCTGTTCATGTCCGGCACTCCTGCCTTTAAAACCTCTTGACCAGGCGGGGATTGTCCGTTAACCCGGGGATGCGCCCTCTTTTTGCGACCGCCTCACCCCGAATATCTTTCAGGTCCATGGTCATATCGATGGCCGGAGCCCGGGAGATATAACTTCCCACTCCGAAAGCATCCGCGCCCGCCTCCGCCAGAATAGAGATCCTTTCGGGATCAAGGCCTCCTGAAACAACAATCTGCACCGATCTGTAACCGGCCTGATCCAACCGCGCCCGCACTTCGCGCACCAGCGCCGGAGTAACCCCGCCCCTTTCGGCGGGAGTATCGAGCCGGACTGCGGATAGTTTTTCACCCAGCGCCCGGGCTACCCGGAGCGTCTCTTCGGCTTCATCCTTGAATGTATCCACGAGAATGATCCGCGGCTCACCCGCGGGGAAAAACTGATCGTAGGCCCGGGCCAGCTTCACGGAGTCGCCGATGATCAAAAAGGCGGCATGGGGCACTGTTCCGGCAGGGTTTTGACCCAGCAACCGGGCTGCCAGAATGCAACTGCATCCGTCCGCGCCCCCGAGCACCGCCGCCCGTTCCATCACCGGCGCCACAGCCGGATGAAGATGACGTGCCCCGAAGCAAAGCAGGGTCCGCTTACCGGCAGCCTCCTTGCACTGCCGCGCGGCGGTAGCCCACCCGCTGGCGCTGGCGAGCATGCCCAGCAGCGGCGTCTCGTAAATGCCAAAATTTCCGTAAGGCCCCTTTATGCGCATGACCACCTCTTTTTTTGCCATCTTTTCCCCTTCAGGAAGGCTCCAGACCTGCACGTCCGCTGTGCGAAGCAGGTAAAGAGCCTCTTCACATCCGGCAAAAAGGCCTTCACGGGAGGCGAAGATCTCCGCGGTAACCTCTGCTTGCCCCAACCCGAGCGAATTCAGAAGATCCCTGGTGCGCACAAAATATAGATCGGTGGTCCAACCTTTTTCAATCTCCGCATGAGACGCCGCGTGAAACCTCCCGGCGGTTTCAGGCAAAGCGCTCTCAATATCAGCCAGCGTAATCAGATCCACGGCGTTCTTCTCCCCCTATCGTTATTGAAACAAGGTCACCCCCAGGGTTTTCTCCATCTCCTGTAAGGCAAAGCGGTGGGCTTGTTCATCGATCCCGGCCACCGCGCCGGCGTTCACGGAAACCCGGTAGTTCAGCATCCGCGCATCGGCGGCAGTGTAGAGAACGCAAATATTGGTGACCACGCCGGTCAGCTCTAGTTCGGACACTTCGCATTCCCGCAATGTCAAATCAAGTTCCGTCCCGAAAAAGGCGCTGTAACGCCGTTTATAGATTATTCTCTCTTCGGGCCGGGGAGTCAGATCGTCAATCACCTTGCCGCCGAAATCGCCTTCCAGACAGTGAGGGGGAAACATGACGAATTCCAGATCGCCCTGGCGGTGGCGGTCGCAGATAAAGATTACCGGTTCTTTGTTCTGGCGGAACAGCCCCAGCCTTCTCCTGATAACCGGAACAACCTTCTCCGCCGCCGGACCGATATAGAGCGCTCCCTCCGGTTTGATACAATCATTCAACATGTCGATAATCAACAGGGCCTGCATCTGAACCCTCCATATAGAAATTTGATCAAAAAAAGTAATGCCACAATAAGAGACCCGATCCTTTTTTTAATAAGAGGTATGCCCGCCGAAACGGGCATACCTGCCGTCTTTATGATTCCTTCCGGAGCGAGCGCTCGGCCCGTTCGATAGCCTTCGTGACCAGGTTGCCGCACTGGCGGGAACTGACACTGCCCCATCCTTCGCGGCGAACCAGATCCTGCACCCCCAGTTCAGCAGCGAGCTCATACTTGAGTTCTTCCGACATCACTGGGCGACGACGTGCCACGGCATCAACTCCTTTTTATTGAATTAATAAAAAGACGGCATTCATATTCTGCGGTTTAAAGAGCCGCTTTAAACGATCTGATTATTGGAGGCGCTGTGAGCAATGTGCTTTATTTAACAAAAAAACCGTCGCCTCTTCCAATCCGGTTCCGGTTTTTTTACCTTTATATGTTTTATCGAAAAAAACTTACAGGCCCACGGAACGGTACCTTTTCTCCTCGCCGAAGCTCAGCTCAACCGTTTCTGTAAGCACATCGGCATAGGTGAAAGAAACTCTTTGAAAGTAGTTCGGCTCATCGATCCGTACTACAAAGATAGAAGGATAGGTGCTTTCGAGAATGCCCTCTTTTTCAAAGGTCTTCCGCCGTCCTCGGTTTGCCTTTAACCTGATTTTTTCTCCAACGTGAGGTTCAAGTTTTTTGCGAATTTCAAGAAGAACGTCCTTAGACAACGATAAAACCACCTTGCATATACCTTTTATTAAATTTTAACACAAATCCGCGTGTTTTGTCAAGATAAGAGCGGATTTGGAACCGCCTGTCCGTCAAAAGCTCAATGTGTAAACCTGTCTGCAATGGTGGTAGCGCCGTATGATTCAGGCTTGATCCGGGCGTGATAACCGCTGCCGATGACCATGCCCACCACTTCTTTGATGATCTCCCGGGTCTCCCCCTTTTCTCCAACGTCAAGATGGATCTCCACATTCAGTTCCTCTTCCCCGTTTTCAGCCAGTTTTTCCGTAATCTTTGCCGCCACCTCGAGACTGAGAAAGGTTTCATAGTAGATCCGCTGGCGCAGGCTTTCCATGTAGCGGGTTCTCTGTTTGCGATAGTAGAATCGCCCTCCCTTACCGATGCGGTGGATTATAATGGCGGTAAAAAAGACAACGCTTCTGTGGGTATAGGAGTGAGAATCGGTCCCGATGATCAACTTATACTTGTCCTCGGGGTTCTCGTTGGAGTAACTGGTGATATCTTCAAATACAGCCGCAAAGGAGAGCTTCCCCTTGGTCGGGCTGTAAAATTCCATTGGCTAAGACGACCTTTCACCTGTGTGTATTAGTTCAATTGTAAGCGATTTGGGCTATCTTTGCAAATTGCTCCACCGAAAGCATTTCTGCCCTGGCACCGGGATCGACTCCGGCCAGGCGCAGTGTTGAGAGAAGCTCTTCCCTGGTCCGGGTGAAGGACCCGCCAAGACTGTTGGCCAGTATTTTCCGGCGCTGCTGGAAGGATACCTGCACAATTTGCCAGAAAAGTTCTTCTTCACCGGCGCTAAGGGTGCGGCGGCGCGGCTGCAGCTCTACCACCGCCGAATCCACCTTCGGACGGGGCCAGAAGACATGCCGGGAAACCGGAAAGAGTGTTTCAGCCGTGGTATAGTAACGGCAGAACACCGAGAGGGCGCCGTAGGAAGCGCTGCCCGGCGCTGCGGTCAGCCTTGCGGAAACCTCCTTTTGAAACATGAGCACAGCTTTTTTGAAAGGAAAATTTTGTTTAAACAGATTATACAGCAGCGGTCCGGAAATGTGATAAGGGAGATTGGAAATGAGATTCACCTCCGCGTCCGGCCCGAAGTGGCTGCGGTTCAGCTCCGCCCACTCCACATCCAGCGCATCTTTCTGCAGCACCCTGACATCCGGAAAGGATCGCATCATCTCCGCCAGCGCGTCAGCCAGCTTCCGGTCCAGCTCCAGGGCGACGACACGCATGTTGCGGCGGGCCAGTATTGCCGTCAGGGCGCCCGCTCCGGGCCCGATCTCCACAGCGGTATCCGAGGGGCGAAGCCCCGCCGCATCGACAATTTTGCGGGCGACATTCCCGTCAATTAAAAAATTTTGCCCCCAGCCGCGCCGTGGCTGCAGTCCTCTCTGCTCCAGGTAGAGCATCAGCCGGCGCGGAGAGGTCAGATCCGGAAGTTCCGGCCTCCCGGGCATGTCATCCCTTCTTTCCGGGCAGGTAAATAATTCAGTAGTCCTTCAAGATGTAGACTTTTATGCCGCGTCTCAATCCAAATTTGGCCACGTCGCGGTGATAATCGTAGCATAGATCAAGTTTATTTCCTTTGATCGCTCCGCCGGTATCCTCCGCCCTGGCAAATCCGATCTTGCCAATTCCGGGAATCGGTTCGATATAGAGCAGGCTCCCCAAGGGGATCACCCGCGGATCGACCGCCACCATCCGCGGCGAGCCGAGCGTCCCCAGACCCTGGACGGCTTTCTTGCCGGTAGCGGTATAACCGCTGTTATACGGCCCCGTGCAAAAAGCATGTCCATTTTTATCCAGCGGGCAACCAGAACCGGGCGTGCCCGGGCAGTAGGCCGTCGCCGTCATGATCACCACCCGGTCAAACCGCATCACGCTGCCCTCCCGCTCCAGGGTTGTATTATCGCCGTACTCCACGATTTGCTCCAGCGGCTTCTCCAGGAGGACAGTTCCTACAACCTCTTTTTTTACTTCAACCCCATCTTCGGTCGTAACTTCAACCAGCTCTTCCTGGAGCCCGTAGCGCCCTTCGCGGAGCACCCGGGAAAGGCCACGATCCAGTAGCGGGTTTTTCTGAGCAATCTCATCATAGGGAACAGCGCTGCGGCTGCTGACATAATGCTTATCCACCCGGACTATTTTGATCACCGCGCCGTCGTAAGCTTTTTCAAGCCCGGCCGGTTCAATCCGGTCGTCGGGCCCAAGTTCAAAACCCTCTTCGGCAAGCAGTTCTTTTACCGGAATCGTGGGAGTCAAGATTAAAGAAAGCTTGTTTCCATCCACCACGATAACTTCAAACGCCTTCTGCACATCAATGCGCATATGTTGAGTCAAAATCGACTCGCGATCCGGCAGCACCCGGTCGCAAGGGTGCAGCTGGATTCCCTTCTCGTCGAGTATCTCCTCCACCGTCCGGGAGAAGGTATCCGCCGTGCAAAGCTCCTCGCCGTCGACGTAGATAGCAACAGTATGTCGCGCATACTGGTAGACAAGAACTGCCAGGATGATCATGAAACAGTAGAAAACCGCCAGGGGATGCCTTTTGCTGAAAGCCGCCACAGCGCCGCCAAGTTCCTGAAAGCTCTTTTTTACCGGAAGCAGATTCAGTCCCGGAACGGATCTCTGGATATGCAGATTCCCCAATGCTTTCTCCTCCCCCAGATTCCAGATCTATTCTATATGCCTCCCAATCTGCCGTCAATAACGCTTGGGCTGCCGGGGCAATATTTAGTCTAGCCTGAACAATTATTTCTTATGCCCATTGTTTATAGGTCAAGTCCATTTTGTAGTGTAAATTCCCCCCTGGATTCCCCCTCATAGCATAAGCTGCTTTACTTTCTTCTTTCTTTTCTTTAACTTTGTTCTCCCCGTTATTTGCCTCTTTCCATCTTGGTTCCGGCGAAGCTCCGGTAGGTTGGGATATTTATATGATACAAAGGAAAGTAATTGTTTTGACAAGAATATTAACCATCACGGATCAAAAATGGATGAAGACCGGCAACACACTTCCAGATTTGACTAATAATTATAATGCTGCAGCAAGGAGGGAATTGTTGATGGAACTAAGTGAAAATGCCAGAATTACTTACGAGAAGAGATACTTAAAAAAGGATACAGAGGGGCACCTGCTGGAAACACCCGTAGATCTCCTCAGAAGAGTAGCCTCAAACATAGCCGTGATAGATCTGGAATATGGCAAAGAAAAACCCGGGGTCGAAAAGTTGGAAGAAGATTTTTTCCAGGTGATGGCCGGAGCTTACTTTATGCCCAATTCTCCTACACTGATGAACGCCGGCCGCGATCTACAGCAGCTCAGCGCCTGTTTTGTCCTGCCCCTGGAGGACAGCATGGAGGGGATCTTCACTACACTGAAAAATATGGCTTTGGTGCAAAAGACGGGCGGCGGCACCGGTTTTTCTTTTGATCGGCTGCGACCGCGCGGTGATCGGGTGCGCACTACCAACGGGGTGGCCAGCGGACCGATCTCCTTTTTAAAAATCTTTGATGCGGCCACGGAAGCGGTCAAGCAGGGTGGAACCCGCCGGGGTGCGAACATGGGTTCACTGCTTTACAATCATCCTGATATCCTGGAATTTATCTGCTGTAAAGAAAGAGAAGAAGAGATCAACAACTTCAATCTATCGGTTACAGTTTCGGACGGTTTCATGCGCAAAGCGACAGGGGAGGATCCGGATCCTGATTACACCCTGATCAACCCCCGCAGCGGCGAACCGTATCCGGATCCGGAAACAGGAGAGAGTATGCAGTTGAATGCGGGAGAAGTTTTCGAACTGGTTGTGGAAAAAGCATGGGCCAAAGGTGATCCGGGCATTATCTTTATCGACCAGATGAACCGGTTCAATCCCACCCCTCACATCGGAAATTACGAAACCACAAACCCCTGCGGCGAGCAACCGCTACTACCCTATGAAGCCTGCTGCCTGGGCTCTCTCAACCTGGGTAAATTTATCAGCCCCGGGGGAGAGGTGGATTGGCAGAAGCTGCGCCAGGTTATCCGGACTGCCGTCCACTTTCTCGATAATCTTATCGACAGCAGCCATTACGTCATTGAAGAGATCACCAGGATGCATAAGGGAGGCAACAGGAAAATTGGCTTGGGGGTGATGGGCTGGCACGACATGCTGGTCCGGATGGGAATTCCTTACGACAGCAAAGAGGCCCTGGAGAGGGCGGAAAAGGTGATGCGTTTTATCAACGAAGAGGCCAAGGCATGCTCAGTGGAGCTGGGCGCCGAACGGGGAGTCTTTCCCAACTTCGCCGGCAGCATTTACGATACCGGTAAAGCGGAAGACCGTGTCCGCAATGCCACCCGCACCACTATTGCCCCTACCGGGACGATATCGATTTTGGCCGGCGCCAGCAGCGGGATTGAGCCTTATTTCAGCCTTGCATTTTTACGAAAAGACGTCCTGGGAGGAGTGAACCTGCCCGAGGTAAATCCTCTTTTTATGGAATTGGCCACACGGGACGGTTTTTATTCTGAGGAGCTGATCGAGAAGATTGCCCGCTCCGGCTATATCCCGGCGGATGAGGGAACGGTGCCCGCCCATATTAGAAAGCTTTTTAAAACGGCCCTGGAGATCGACCCTGAGTGGCATATCCGGCACCAGGCCGTTTTTCAAAAATATACGGACAATGCGGTCAGCAAGACCATAAACCTGAAGAGAGAAGCTACTCTGGAGGATATTAAAAAAGCATATATTCTCGCCTGGCAGATGGGCTGCAAGGGCATTACCGTCTACCGTGACGGTTCCCGGGAAAAACAGGTCTTGAATGTGGGTGCCACCGGAGAGCAAGAAAACCTCAAGCCAAGCAGCCGCCCCCCGACTCTGACCGGTCATACGACTTGCATCAAGACCTCGTTGGGTAACCTTTTTGTAACGGTAAATACCGCCGGGGGAAAACCCTTTGAGCTCTTTGCCCAGATTGGCAAGGCCGGTAGCGACGTAGTTGCCTTTACCGAGGCCATTGCCAGGCTAATCTCTTTGGCCCTGCGCTGTGGTGTTGGTGTGGAAGAGATAGTCACCCAGCTCGAGGGGATCGGCGGTTACCGTTCAGTTGGTTTCGGCCCCAATCGAATTATGAGCGTACCCAATGCCATCGGCCGGGCCCTGGCCCGGATGGCACGGGTTAAACCCGGGACCGGCAACCATAACAATTCGCGAGGAATTTGCCCCGATTGCGGCACCGGAGCTCTGATCAGGGTGGAAGGATGTGCCAAGTGCGAAGCCTGCGGTTATAGTGAATGCTGATCCGCGCGGTGACAGGGGACGGCAGCTGTGTGATAAAATAGTTTCCTGTTTTTGAGAAAAGCATTGTTCTACTTTCCGCAACAGGGCGTTATCATTTTGATGGACCTGTATGGTGGTTGATAGCTGTTTGGGCGGACCCGGTGGGTTGCTCCTGCAAAATAGTTGGGACCGGAACCTGTCTTCTAATTGGAGTAGGAAAATATGGAGGTTGGGCTCATGAAAAAAGGCGGCTGGAAACCTGTCAGAAGCAATATCATGACGCGGTGGGCGGAAGAGATTAACCCGGACAACGTGCTGCCGGAGTACCCGCGGCCGCAGGCGGTCAGGGAAAAATGGCTTAACTTGAACGGACTGTGGGATTATGCGATTAGAGGATTACACGAGAATGAGTTCCCCCGCCGCTATGACGGGAAGATCCTGGTGCCCTTTCCGGTTGAAGCGGCGCTTTCGGGGGTCCAACAACCGCTGCTCCCGGATCAGCAGCTGTGGTACCGCCACACCTTTGCCGTTCCGGAAACATGGAACGGTCAGAGGGTGCTGCTGCACTTCGGGGCCGTTGACTGGCAAGCAGAAGTGTGGGTTAACGGGGCCGCTGCCGGCAGGCATACCGGGGGCTTTTACCCGTTTAGCATGGATATTACGTCACTTCTCCGGGACGGGGCCAATGAACTGGTGGTGGCGGTGTGGGACCCGACTGATACTTACGGCCAGGAGAGAGGCAAACAGGTTCTAAAGCCCGGCGGGATCTTCTACACCGCCGTCTCCGGTATCTGGCAAACAGTCTGGCTCGAGCCGGTGCCGCCGGGCTATATCAGCTCCTTCAGATTGACCCCGGATATTGACCGGGAAGAGCTGCGGCTGCAGGTTGCCCTGGGCGGCGAGAGCTGCTGCTTCACCGTTGAAGCAGCAGCCTTTGAGGACGGCTGCGAGGTTGCCGTGGTCCGGGGAAGTGCCGGCAGCGATCTCGGGTTAATGGTGAAGAACCCGCGGCTCTGGAGCCCCGATAATCCCTTTTTATATGATCTTGAGATCCGCCTCCTGGACGAGCGGCAGCAGGTTGCCGACCGGGTGGACAGCTACTTCGGGATGCGAAAATTCAACGTGGCCGATGACGGGCGGGGCATCAGGCGGCTCTGCCTGAACAACCGGCCGCTTTTTCAAAGCGGTCTGCTGGACCAGGGATACTGGCCCGACGGTTTATATACCGCACCTACCGATGAGGCCCTTAAATACGATATCGAGATGGGCAAAAAGCTCGGCTTCAACATGATTCGCAAGCATATCAAGGTGGAACCTGCCCGGTGGTATTATCACTGCGACCGGCTGGGAATGATCGTCTGGCAGGATATGGTGAGCGGCGGCGGAAAGCACCGTCTCTTTCACCATGTTGTCCGCCCGATGATCGCTCCCCGGCTGCGAGTCAACGATCGCCGCTACCGGGTTGCCGGACGGGTAGAGGAGGCCAACCGCAACAATTTCAAAAAAGAGCTCAAAGAGATGATCCACTTCCTTTACAACCACCCCGGTATCGGGATGTGGGTTATCTTCAATGAAGGCTGGGGGCAGTTTGACGCCGCTGATATTTGCGCCCGGGTGCAGCGCTGCGATCCTTCCCGCTGCGTCGACCATGCCAGCGGTTGGCACGACCAGGACGCCGGGGATGTCCAGAGTATTCACACTTACTTTTTCAGGCTGAAGATGCCGCCCCAGGATCACCGCGCCGTGATCATCTCCGAATACGGCGGTTACAGCTACTCCGAGAAAGGGCACCTCTGGCGCGAAGGGAGGCAGTTCGGCTACAAAAAGTTTGCTTCGCGGGAAGAGTTTAACGGGGCCTACCTGGCCCTGATCAAAAAGCAGCTGAAGCCGTTAATTGCCCGGGGCCTGTCCGGGGCGATCTATACCCAGCTCACCGATGTGGAAACCGAGACCAACGGGCTCCTGACCTATGATCGCAAAGTAATCAAGGTTGATGCTATTGCGGTGCGTCAACTGAATGACGAACTCAGGAGTATGTAGTTCGCTATTTTCATGCCCGGCGTGAGCCGGTTTTAGCCAGCCCACTTTCAACGCTGATTATAGAAGATAATTAATTGAAAATTTTAGTTTTTTAAGATACAATTTTTCCGATGAAAGGATCGAATGTCTGTGGAAAAACTTGTCTCCCTGGATAGAGAGAGAATATACCAGGATCTGTGGCACCTCTCATGGCCGGTGATGACTTTCATGATCTTCCAGACCACCCTGGAGCTGGTCGACCTCTACTGGGTGGGTTACCTGGGCACCGCCGCCGTAGCCGCGCTCTCTCTTTCCAACGGCCTCTTCTGGATGCTTTTTGCCTTTTCGGATATAATCACCATTTCAACCCTTGCTTTAACCGCCCGCTACCGCGGCGCAGGCGATACCGTAAACGTAGCTATCGTGGCCCGGCACAGCTTCTGGCTGGCCACCTTCATCTCGGTGGCGGTGAGCGTACTTGTTCTGGGTTTGAGCGATACCTTTATCTCTCTTTACAGGGTTGAAGCGGAAGTGCATGAAATGGCCGTGCTCTATTTGCAGATAATCGGAGTAAGCATGCTCTTCGGTTATTCAGGTATGGCCATGGGGGCTACTTTGCAGGGTGTCGGTGATACCCGCACTCCCATGGTTATCCTGGTCCTGACCAATATCATTAACATTATACTTGACCCCATCTTGATCTTCGGATGGATCGGAGCGCCTGAACTGGGCATTCTGGGCGCGGCCCTGGCTACTTTGCTGGCCCGGGTTGCCGGCTTCCTGGCAATGTTCTATATTTTGCTCAGCGGCAAGATCTCCCCCAGCAGGTTAAGGGTTCCGGGCTTGCTCAAACTGGAGTTTCAGGTTGCCTACTTCAAGAGAATAATTGAGATCGGCCTGCCCGCCTTCATGCAAACGGTAACCCGGCCCCTGACCGGGCTGGTCATGATGTGGCTGGTTGCTCTTTTTGGCACGCAGGCCATCGCCGCCTTCGGCATCGGGCAGAGGGTGCTGGGGCTTGCCTTTATCCTGCTCTCCGGCATGACGGTGGGCACTTCCACCATGATCGGCCAGAGCCTTGGCGCGAAACTGCACTCTCTTACCACAGAGATTATTCGTAAAGCGATGCTGCTCAGTTTGGCGATGCAGGCCGTCATGACCGCACTCTGTTTCTTTACCGCACCCTCCATCGTGGGGCTCTTTACCCGTGATCCCGCGGCCATTCAGCTGGGGGTCAGTTACGTAAGAATAATTTCTGCGTGCATGCTCCTGATGGGTCCCTTTCATATTATCGACGCGGTCTTCAAGGGTTCCGGGGACACGGTGCCTCCCATGGTCAGCGCCCTGGCGGCCAACTGGGTGATCAAGCTGCCCGCCGCCTATATCCTGGCCCTGCCGCTTAACCTGGGCACCAACGGTATCTGGTGGGCGATCACCATATCCGTTGTGGCGGAGCTTCTCATCCTGCTGCCCTGGTACCTCCGCGGCGGCTGGGCCCGCCGTGAAATCCGGGTCGATACCCTGGAGATAGCGGAATGATCCTTGGATATTCCGGAGTATAGTCAATTAAGGAGGAAATCTAAGATGAATGAATCACAATTTCATGCTTTAGTGGAGGAGATGCTGGGTTGGTTCCTGGGGCAGTCGCCGGTTATGGCGACCTACATGGGCATACATGAATACGATCACCTGCTGGCCGATTGCCGCATCCCGGCAATTGAAGGAAGGCACGGCAGGATCAAGGAGAGCCTGGCGGCGCTGCAAGAAGCCGATCCGGCTGCCTGGAGCAAAGAGGGCCGCATCGATCACACCCTGATCATCCAGATGCTGAAGGGGTTTATCCTGGAGCATGAACGCACGGCCGCTCACCTGCGCAACCCGGCGTTCTACCTGGACGAGGTCATGGAAGGGGTTTTCGTCCTGATCATCAAGGAGTTTGCTACCCTGGAGCAGAGGCTGCAGAGCCTGGCCGGGAGGGTGAGAGAGGTGCCCCGGGTGCTGGCTGAAGGCAAAAGCAGCCTGCAGCCGGCGAGGATCCCGCCGGTTTGGGGAGAGGTGGCCCTGGAGCAGGCCCGGATGGGCCCGGCCCTCTTCGAGGGACTCCTGCCGGCCATGGCCGCCGGCTTCCCGGAGCTCCAGGATGAACTGGTGGAGCTGGGGCGCGATGCGGCCGCCGCCTGCGGCCAATTTGCCGCCTACCTGGAAAATGAGGTTCTACCCTCTGCTGCCGGCGATTTTGCCGTGGGCGAAGATTGCTTCAATACACTCCTGCGCGAGCAGCACCTGGTCGACTACGATGCCGCCGCTCTCCTGGAGACGGGTTGGCGGCTCTTTGATGAAACCAGGGCGGCCATGGAAGAGCTGGGCCGGGAGATCGATCCCGCCCTCACCGTGGGGGAGATCCTGGAGCGGGATAAAGAGAATCACC
>CAYFRE010000031.1:16677-18842 GCA_964345455.1 uncultured Syntrophomonadaceae bacterium
CTGCGGCGGGCAGGCTGCTTCCAGAATACCGCCGGGCCATGGAGGCGGCCAGGAGCTATACGGTGGAACATAATATTGCCTCCATCCCTGCCGGTGAGACCCTGCGGATTATTGAAACACCTCTTTTTTTACGCCCGATCATCCCATATGCCGCCTATATTCCTCCCGGAATTTTCGAGGAGAAGATCGAAGGAATTTTCATGGTCACCCCGCCTGATGAAAACGCTTCTCCCGAAGAGGTAGAGGCAAAGCTGAAGGGGCAGCCGTATTCCAAGATCCCGGTGACGGTGATGCACGAGGCTTATCCCGGCCACCATTTGCAGCTGGCCTGGGCGGCAAGTCACGGCAGCACCGCCCGCAAGATGGGGACGCAGCTCTCCACCCTCTTCGTTGAAGGCTGGGCCTTCTACTGTGAAGAGCTTATGGAGCAGCTGGGCTATGTCAATACACCGCTGCAGAGAATGGGCCGCCTTTCCGACCAGCTTTGGCGCGCCGCCCGGATCATCCTCGATGTCAGCCTGCACTGCCGCGGCATGAGCGTACCGGAAGCCGCCGACTTCCTGGTTAGAGAGTGCGGCCTTCAGCCGGCCGACGCCCTGGCCGAGGTGCGCCGCTATACCGTCACCCCCACCCAGCCCCAGTCTTACCTGATGGGCAAGCTGGAGATTTTGAAGATTATCGACGAATACAGGAAGCTTCGGCCCGGCGCCTCGCTGCGGCAGATGCACGACGATATATTGGCCTGCGGTTCCCTGCCGCCGCAGCTGATGCGCAAGCAGCTGTTTTTAGATTGAATTGAAAGGGGAGGCAGCTGATGGGATAAAGACGGACGTGATCGGTTAGAAATAAGTTACCGCCTCAAATCATCGCTACAGTATCTGGCAAAACATATGCGGCAAATGGAGGTTGCTATGAAACAATATCAGGTAGTATATGCAGCGCTGAAAAGAATGGGCATCCCTTACGATATTGTGGAACACCCGCCGGCTTTAACAACAGAAGAGGCGGACAGCTATATCGTGGGCCATGAAGGTGTCCGCACCAAAACACTCTTTTTATGCAATCGTAAACGTACAGCTTTTTTCCTGGTGATTATGGATGGCGATAAACAGCTGGACATGAAAAAATTAAGAGGGATTTTGCACGAAAAGAGTATCAGTTTTTGCTCGCCCGAGAAACTGATGGAGAAGATGTCATTGCCGCCCGGCGTGGTGTCATTGTTCGGTTTGCTTAACAACCCGGATCGCGATATCCGGGTATGCCTGGATAAAGAGATGCTTTCTGAAAAATTCATGAGCTTTCACCCCAATGATAATACGAAGACCATTTTCATCTCGACAAAAGACATGTATAAATTTCTTGAAGAATTGGGGTATGAATATTCTATTGTAGAATTGTAGACTACGCTTTTCGTTACCACGCCAGGGGCCGCTATAAGCCGGTAAAACAGCGCGGTTTTAATTCATGGAAAGGAAAGTAGTTTCTCATGTCAAGGGGACATTTTTTGACATATTCAATTCAGTCACAACCATGACGAAATTACGGAGGTATTGACATATGACTGTGGAATGGTTTGCCCGGGAGAAATGCATCGAGCTGCTGTCCCAAGCGGTATCCGGGAGGCTGGCCACCTGTGGAGACAACGGGCAGCCTTATATCACCCCGATCAATTTTGTAATCCTCAACGATAAAATCTATTTTCATACGGGATTCCAGGGAAGAAAATTGGATAATTTAAGCCGCAACCCGCAGGTCTGCCTGGAGATCAGCGAGCCGGGGAAAATCTATGCCCCGCCCCATGCCAGGGATTTCACCATGAGATTCTGGAGTGTACTGGTATTCGGAAAGGCCTCCCCGGTTGAAGATAAAAACCTGAAACTGTCAGTGATGAATTTGCTCATGGAAAAATACGCCCGGGATTATCAGTACGAACCCTTATCGCTTGATGATATGGATACTGTCAATGTGCTAGCAATAACCATGGATGAAATAACCGGCAAATTAAGTGTGGACCCGGAGTAGAATGAGACCGCGCTGTCCCCCTGTATTTCCAGGAACCGCCTATCAACCACAGGTGGAAATTTTTTGTTTTTCCCTCCGGTAGGAGAGTGCAGAAAAATACAGGATATACAGTTGTGCAACTATTATTATCAGCCAGAGCAGTA
>CAYFRE010000032.1:0-5438 GCA_964345455.1 uncultured Syntrophomonadaceae bacterium
CCAGGCAGGGGCCCCTGAAACCGGCGCCCGCTTCCAGAAAATAAGGGCCGATACGGGGATCCAGGCCCACTCCCTCGCTGACGACCCTGATGTCGCCGCCGCTCTTCTCACAGAGCCGTGCCAGCAGGTTGATAAAAGAAACTTTCAAAGCCAGAAAAGCATTGGCCCCGTACTTGATCATCTCGGCGTTCTCCCAGCCGGTTTTGATCACCGGGACATGCGGCGGGGCGTAGATTCCGGCAACGATCTTCGCCGCCTCCGGCTCGGTCGAGCCGATGACGATGCGTGAAGGATGCCAGAAATCATCAACCGCCGAGCCTTCAGACAAGAATTCGGGATTCGATACTATCACCGCCTTTTCCGAAAGGCGCTGCTGCTGCAGCAGCCGGCTTAAGCGGCGGGCCGTACCCACGGGAACCGTGCTCTTCACCACGATGATCGCCGGTTTCTGCACAGCCCGGGCAACCGCGGTGACCGCATTTTCCACCTGGAGCAGCTCTGTCCTGCCGCCCGGCAGGGAGGGAGTGCCGGTACAGATGTAGGCCAGGTCGACCTTTCTAAAGCGATCAATTTTGCCGGTAAATTCAAGCAGTTTGCTTTTCAACCCGGACTGCACCAGTTCATCAAGACCCGGTTCGTAAAAAGGAAGTATCCCTTTCTGCAGATCTCTTATCCAGGCCGCATTCAGGTCGTAAGCAATCGTGTAATATCCCAAAGAGGCAAGGCCGGCCGCCTGGACCAGGCCGACATGACCGCCCCCGCCCACTATTCCCACGGTAAGGTCAAGCATAATCCGTATCACCTTCACAGTGTTAATTACTAGCTATAATACGCGTATTGCCGCCAAGTGTTACCGGCACCGGCAGGAGCCGTTTCAAAAAGTCTTCCTTCAACCGGAATGGCTTGGCTGCCCTGGCGTTCAAACAAGCACATTCCACAGGTGAAAGAGGTTCCGGTTAATGCTCATACCGGACCTGTTAAAATAGTGCAGTTCCTCGGCGCAGCGGGGGCCGTCCAGAACCACGATCCCGTCGATGGAGCCGGCCCGGTAGAAACGGACAGCTGCATCGAGATTTAACGATCTTTCAGTGAACTGGTAAGCACAGAACTGGATATCGACATATGGAGCAATCCGTTGTGAGAAATTCCAGCAGCCTCTTTCCGGTCCGAAAAGAATAAACTGCGGCCTCGAGTTTAGATGCCCGAAACAGATCCGGCGGATGGAACGCAGGGCAATCAGGATCACCTCGCGGCAGGTTTCCACTTCATCAAGGCGGTGCAGCGAGCAACGACCCACCCGCCAGCGGTACAGCGTCAGCGGGATCTTGTCAATCGGCCGCAACATCAACAGGCGTACCCATAGATCATAATCATAAGCGAAGCGGTACTGCGGGTTATAACCGCCGGCCAGGTGGAAAATTTTTTTTGAATATATCGCCGAACCATGGCAGAGATGAAGCGCATAAAAGCGATTGGCATAGATCTGGGCGCGCGTGCGGACAGAGTTGTAAAGTTTCTCCACGGCGCGCAGCTCCAGTTCTGAAGATCCATTTATACCGGGCAGGCATTCAATCAAGGTAAAAAGAGCGGCAATATGCGGATTGAGCCGGAGATACCGCTCCTGCTTTTCCAGCCGTTCCGGCATGCTCATATCACCGGCATCCTGCACGGCAATCCAGTTACCCCTTGCTTTCTGCACGGCGATATTCAAAGCGGCGGCGGCGCCGCTGTTTTGAACCATTTGAATTACCCGAATGCGGTGATCCTTGAACTGCTCCAGAATATTACCCGTCGAATCGGTGGAACCGTCATTGACGATGATAAATTCAAAATCCCGGTAGCTTTGCTCCAGAATGCTTTTCACGGCATCCTCCAGGTAATCTTCGCCGTTATGAACAGCCATAACCACAGATAGCTTCATTGATGAAACCAGACCTCCCGATCAATCCAGAACATTCCAGAGCTTGAACAGGTTCTAATTTTATGACATCCCCCCGCGGAAGCTCAATGATAAATTATGAAAGATCCATGAGAAGGTTCCTGTTCGCTCTTTGCAGACGGAGAATACCTGAATAATGTGGTCCTGGGAGGCTTTAAATACAGGCATGTCCCCGTTTCCCGGGCATAAGATTAAACAACTACTTTATTTGGGGTATTGACAAAATGATGGCGGTTTAGTACAATTAATTAAAACGACCGTCCGGTCGGTTTGAGGTAAGCAGATGACTGCAGTAAAAACTCAATTCAGAGGGCATGAAACCAGGGCGGCTATCCTGAATGCCGCCGCAGCATGCTTCGCCGAGAACGGCTATGCCGCAACAGGTGTTGCCGAAATCTGCGAGCGCGCCGGGATCAGCAAGGGCGCCCTCTACTACCATTTTGAAAGTAAACAGGCCATCTTTTTAGAGCTGGTTGAGATCCAGCTGTCAGATCTCGAAAAAGTCCTGGAGAAAACAGCCCGGAGCGCTGTGAATATACCCGAAAGCCTGCTCCGCTTTTCACACCTTATCCAAGGCCTTATTCAATCGGATTATACGCGAGCAGGCATTTTCCTGGAAGTCTGGTCCCAGGCAAGCCGTGATCAAACCGTGCGCGAGGCATCCCTCACTACCTTTCAGCGTTTCGAAGATATTTTCACCAGGCTGATCCGGCGAGGGATTGATGAAGGAACGCTCGAACCGATCGATCCCGGTGCGGGAGCCCGGGTAATTCTCTCGATCGCCTGCGGGACCTTCATGCGCAGCCTGCTCGCCCCCCAGAGAACCGATTGGGGCAAAGTTACCGAAGAAAGTATCAAGATCCTGATCAACGGATTGAAGCGGAGGTCGATTTAGATGATTTTGGTAACAGGAGCTACGGGCCATATCGGCAATGTCCTGGTCAGGGAGCTGGTCGCAAGAGGCGAGCAGGTGAGGGCCCTGGTATTGCCTGGCGAATCCTGTGATTCCCTGAGCGGGCTGCCTATCGAAATGGTGGTCGGAAATGTCCTCGATCCCGACACCCTGGATCGCTGGATGAAAGGAGTAAGGCTGGTTTACCACCTCGCCGGGATCGTTTCGATTATGCCCGGTGATGAGGAGATCATGTACCGGGTGAATGTAGAAGGGGCCCGGAATGTGGCCCGGGCGGCATTGAAGGCTAATGTGAAAAGGATGGTTCATACCGCTTCCGTCCACGCCTTTCGAAGGGAGCCGCATGGCGTGACCATGGATGAAAAAACCCCTCTCTTTCTGGATGGCGAGGCCGGTGCCTATGACCGGACAAAGGCCAAAGGTGTGCAAGCGGTGCTGGAGGCAGTCAATGAAGGCCTCGATGCGGTCATCGTCTGCCCGAGCGGGGTGATCGGTCCCCATGACTACTTTGATTCAGAGATGGGCGAGCTGGTAAAAACATTTGCCACTCCCAAAATACATTTTATCATCAACGGCGCCTATGATTTTGTCGATGTCAGGGATGTCGTGCAGGGGATGATCCTGGCTGCGGAAAAGGGCCGCACTGGCGAAAAATATATTCTATCCGGTGAGCAGGTTTCACTGCGGTGGCTTTTAAAAAAGACACAGCAGATTGCCGGACTGCGCTCGCCCTCGTTGGTGGTACCGTTTAATTTGGCACTTTTTTTCTCAAAGTACACCCAATATTTCTACCGCCGGTTGAAAAAAACACCGCAATTTACCTCGTATTCGTTGCAGACCGTATCCGAAAATTCGCGGTTCTGCCGGAACAAATCTGAAAAAGAGCTCGGTTACCGGGCCCGCCCCCTGGAGGAGTCGATCCGGGATTACCTGGCCTGGCGGAGCGAGTATTATCAGAAATACTACGGTAAAAAAGCGGGCAAAGCAAAATCCCGCTCCTGGAAACCGGGCAAAGCCGAAAACCCAAGCTAGGTGACAGGGGACGGTTCTCTGTCACCTCATCCTCTCCTTAACCGGTTTGTCTCGAAACCTGAATTGCTCGACCGGAACTGGACCTGCCCCGGCCCACGCTAAAATGTACTTTTTTACTGGTGATCATTTTACACGCAGACGGCTATCTTCCTGTAGCCCTGCTCAATTCCAACCGGGTAATGTGTCAGAGGTACGTCCCCTGTCACCTCCCCTGTCACCCGTCATCCCTCGTTGAATAAATTTATTGTTTGGAAATAGATATAAGTGAAGGTTTGAGGAGAAAGGGGTGTCTTGAATGGAGGCGCGGAAGATTACCGGGTCGATAGGCGTGCTTCTTTTGGCTGTGCTGCTGTTTGCCGGTGGATGCGCAATTGAGCCGGAAGATCAGGAAGAGGCCGGTAAGCTGCCGGACAATCATGAAAAGAAAGAAGCGACCGCTTCCCTCTCCCTGACTTATTACGGCCAGGCGGCTTTCTTGATTGATGCGGGGGAAAAAATTTTAGTTGACCCTTACCGTCCGGAGCTGGGTTACGGCCGGATCGACCTGCCGGCAGACCTGGTGACGGTCAGCCATCACCATTTCGACCATGACTATGCGGATGGGGGGCAGGGCGCAGAGGCGCTTTTCGGGTTAAGCCCGGCCGGTGAATGGCAGCAGGTGCAGAAAGACGCCGGATTTGCCAGAATCTACTCGGTAAACACATACCATGATTCCAATAACGGAAGCTGGTTGGGCAAAAACAGTATCTTTGTCTTTGAAATCGCCGGGCTGCGGCTGGTGCACGCCGGGGACCTGGGGCACCCGCTGGGCCGGGACGAAATCGAGCAGATCGGGCAGGCGGACCTGCTATTCATCCCGGTCGGAGGCCACTATACCCTCCCTTACGAAGCAATTCTGCAGGTAATTGAAGATCTAAAACCGGCGGTGGTCATCCCGATGCATTACCGCACCGAATATTACGGCGATCATAACCTGGGAACCCTGTTTGATTTTTTGAATCAAGATCCGCCATACCCGATCTGTAAAAAAAGCAGCCTCATTACCGTAAGCAAAGAAGAACTGCCGGCATCAACGGAGATCTGGACAATGGAATTTCAGCTGCCGTAGTGTTGGAGGTCGGAAGCGACGTGGTACTCACAAAGGCGGTTTTTGTAGGAGCGGGGCATGCCTCGCCCGCGTGGTGATCGTAAATTGTTGTATGGTAATGATAGTTGTTCCATGTGAACCTGATACCTGTTTTGTTTGGCGGTGAAAATTTAGGGCGGCCCATAGGCCGCCCTAAAGCTACCAGCGAAACCGCCTACAGAAAGACGGCATCACGGCCCTGTTTGCTTTGGGGTTAACGGAAGAAGACATGGTTGCCGATAACGGTAGTCACCGGCTGCATCCGCACCCACTGGTTGGTGGTTTTGGCCGGATTAAAAAATCCGGTTGCCCCGTTGGAAGGATCCGAACCGTTGAGCGCAGCCTGGACAGCACGGTGTGCGCTTTCACTGGCGGGCAAATTGATCCTGCCGTCTTCTACCGGCGAGTACTGGTAGAAACCTCCCCAG
>CAYFRE010000032.1:5448-13459 GCA_964345455.1 uncultured Syntrophomonadaceae bacterium
TGTCTTTGACCCGGTTCAAAACCGTGGCCGCAACGGCCACCTGTCCGAGATAGGGCTCCCCCGCCGATTCGGCATACACCAGGCGGGCAAATAGATCCTGATCCGCATTGGACAACCAGCCGCCCCGCGAAAACGGAGGACTCTCTGTACTCCCACTGCCGCCGCTGCCCGGGATGGTCAGAATCTGTCCCGGATAGATCAGGTTGGGATTACCCAGCTTGTTCGTCTGCGCAATCGCCGCTACGGTGGAACCGTAGTTCTGGGCAATTCTCCAGAGAGTTTCTCCCCGGGCTACCTTGTGTTTACCCGGTATCGACAGCTTCTGCCCGCTGTAGATCACGTTTGGATTGGCCAGGTTGTTGGCCCCGGCTACAGCCGCCACCGTGGTGCCGTACTTTTGTGAAATCAGCCATACCGTATCACCCGGCACCACGTTATGATTCAGCGCCGCTTCAGCTACCCCTGAGCCGATCAGTAGAAGAACCAGCGCCGTGAGAAGGACTGTTCTGAAATGTTTAAACATTAAGTAATGGAACCTCCTCTTTTTCGCCTCCGGGGTTAGCTGACGGGTTAGGGATGGGAGTTATCCCTCCGCATCAATGCGGTTCACCCCAGGTTTTGGTTTCCCCGTAGTTTCCATTCGGCGTTATGTTAAGAATGATTATAGGGTAAAAAAATAAGCCTGGCAAACAGGCCTATTTAAGCTATATAATGATCATTGTTAAGATTAGATAATATTATGTTAACATCTTATCATTTTTAGCCTTTCTCGTGCAGATGGTAATAATGGAGAAGTTCCGCTAATATTATCCGACAATTCCCCGGTAATGGCGAAGGCTGAGCAACGCCATGCTCTGCCGCTCCAACTGCACCGCGATCAGATCGAAGCGGCAGGCAACCTCCTGCCCGAAACGCGACTGCATGTAGTAAAGGGCGGTTTTTTTAAGATGGTTCAGCTTCTCCGGGGTGATTGATTCTGCCGGGGTGCCGAATGAGCTGCCGGTACGGGTGCGCACCTCGATGAAAACCAGGGTGCTGCCGCTGAAGGCGATCATATCGATCTCGCCATAGGGACAGCGGAAATTAACCTGGTCTACCCGGTATCCCTTGCGCTGCAGGTAGCTGCGGGCGGCCTCTTCCCCCGCCCTCCCCACCAGCTGCCGCCGCCGGGTCATGAGGACTCTCCTTCCAGGCTGCCGCCGCGAAAAGAGCGGCGGTGTTCAGAACAGGGCCCGCAGCGGGCCAGGGCCAGGCGGTGCTCCCGCGTGCCATAACCTTTATTCCGGTCAAAGCCGTATTCCGGGTAGCGCCGGTGCAGATCAAGCATGATCCGGTCCCTGGTCACCTTTGCCACCACCGAGGCGGCGGCAATGGAAAGAGAGAGAGCGTCGCCTCCCGGGATCGCTTTCTGCGGCAGGCTGATATCGCGAATCGGAAAACCGTCCACCAGCACCACTTCGGGTTCAAGGGAGAGGGCGAAAAGCGCGCTGCGCATGGCCTGCATCACTGCTCCGTAAATGTTCAGCCGGTCGATCTCCGCAGGCGAGCAGACTCCCACGGCCCAGCTCAGGGCAACCTTCTTGATCAGAACATAGAGCTCTTCCCGCCGCGCCGCGGTGAGCTTTTTGGAGTCGTTGAGGTAGCGGATCATCGTTCCCGGAGGAAAGATCACAGCCGCGGCCACCACCGGTCCGGCCAGGGGCCCCCGCCCGGCTTCGTCGACTCCGGCAATATGTTTGATTCCCTGCCGGTAGAAGATCCTTTCTTCACGCAGCATCTTATGTAAGCGGTTTTCTTCCCGCCGCCGGCTCTCTTCACGCCGCCGGTAACGCTCCAGCAGAAGGCGGGCGCCCCGGCGCCGGTCTTTCTCCAGCAACTTTTCTTCTTCAGTGCTCAGCCTTCCCCGCTCTTCCAGATATGCGGCCAGCTTGTCCAGGGTCATCCTGGTAAAAGGCATTTCGATCCCCCTTCTCTAGACCAGTTAGTTGATTCGGTGCCTGGCACCAATTCAACTAACTTGGCGGCTCTTCCAGGGATAGGCGGCCCAGATCTCCCGCCTGGTAATCGCGCAGCAAAAGCGCTGCCGCGCGATCGCGGTCAATCTTCCCTTCCGGGAGTAGACAGCCTCGGATAGTCCCGATCTGCTCGAGCATCGCCTCGGGAGTTGCCTTCTGCAGCCCGGCATAGCGCCGCTGCAGCCGCGCCTCTGCACCCCGCTCCAGGCAATGGCGGAGCAACCAGAGCGCAGTCTGCTGAGGGTCGGTCCTGCCGGACGGCAGCGCTCCTATTGCCGCCAGCGGGAAGGTCGTTTCCGGCGAGAGGACCGGCGGCAGGATACCCGGCGTATCAAGCAGCTCCACTCCGGGAATCAGCCGGATCCACTGCCGTCCCCTGGTGACGCCGGGCCGGTCGCCGGTCCGGGCAGCCGCCCTGCCGGCGAGATAATTGATCAGGGTCGATTTGCCCACGTTGGGAATGCCGACAATCGCCAGGCGCAGCGGTCTTCTGAAACGGCTGCTGCGCAGCCGCTCCCCCTGTGTTTTAAGGTAGCCCAAAAAGGATCCGAGAGTCCGGGGCAGGTGCACGCTTGAGGACATCGCCTGAAAGTCGCTCTCCCGAAAATATAAAAGCCACCGGGAGTTTACTTCATCTTCTCCCCGGTCGGCTTTATGCAGCAATATCAATCTCCGTTTATGTTTGCACAGGCGCAGGAGTTCCGGATTGCGGCTGCTCACGGGAGCCCGCGCATCGATCAGCTCGGCAACAAGGTCAACCAGCCCAAGGTCTGCTTCAAGGCGCCGTATGGCCCGGGCCATGGTCCCTGGAAACCACTGTGTATTCCTCAATCCGCCGCCGCCTTGCTGCCGAGCAATTTTGCTTCTCCGGGAGGCCAGAAAACCAGGCAGGCCCGCCCCTTGATCCGCTCCATGGAGACAAACCCGACCCGCAGGTCCCGGCTGTCCATGCTGTTACGACGAAAGTCTCCCATCAAGAAAAAGCAGCCCGGGGGAATCTCAACGGGACCGTAATCACTGTAATCGGTCTGCCCCATCAGGTAAGGCTCTTCCAGAAGACTGCCGTTACGGTAAACCTTTCCCGCGCGGATTTCAATGGTATCCCCGCCTGCCCCGATAACCCGCTTTATAAAGTCCTTCCCCGTTTGACTGTCGAAGACAACAATATCGCCGTAGCGGGGCTCATTGAAACGATAGGAGATCTTATCCACTATCAGCCGGTTATAATCAGACAATGTGGGCAACATCGATCTTCCATCAACGACAAAGACCTCTATGATAAAGAAACGGATCAGCAGGGCCATAACGACCGCGATGGCAATGGAGCGAATCCATTCCCAGGTCTCTTTTGAGAAGCTCATGCGCTACCGCCATCCCTCCTGTTTTTTAGCGAATCTCCCGTATCCGGGCCGCCCGGCCGGTTCTCTTACGCAGATAGTAAAGCTTGGCCCGGCGCACCCGGCCTCGCTTGACCACTTCGATCCGGCTGATCGAAGGCGAGTGAACCGGAAAAACCCGCTCCACCCCGATCCCGTAGGTTACCCGGCGGACAGTAAAAGTTTCTTTCAGCCCCCGTCCCTGCCGCCGCAGAACAACGCCTTCAAAAACCTGGGTCCGTTCACGGGCCCCTTCAACAACCCTCACATGGACCCGCACCGTGTCCCCGGGGCCAAACACGGGAATATCTTCTTTGAGATACTTTTTTTCAACCTCTTTTATCAAATCCATTGTCTGTACTGCCCCCTCGTATGAGTTTAATTAACTGTATTCATAAAAACCGGTGAACCCATGCCGGCGGACGAACACTTCGCCCCAGATTACCGCTCGTCTTCTTTCAGTTCCTCCAGAAAGGAGCGTTCTTCCGGTGAAAGCGGCGCCCTGTCGAGCAGGTCCGGCCGCCGCTGCCGGGTTCGCAGCAGCGCCTGGCTCCGCCGCCAGCAGGCGATTGCCGCATGATCTCCCGACAACAGCACCGGCGGCACGGCCATCCCCCGGAAGACCGGCGGCCGGGTGTAATGGGGATACTCCAGCAGCGAGCCGCTGAAGGATTCCTCGGCCACACTCGCCTCCCCCAAAAAACCCGGCAGCAGCCGGACCACGGCATCGACAACTACCGCCGCGGCCAGCTCGCCCCCGGTGAGAATGTAATCGCCGATCGAGATTTCGTCGTCCACCAGCGCCTCTCTGACCCTCTCGTCAACACCCTCGTAGCGGCTGCAGATCAGCAGAAGCCGCTCCTCGCCGGAGAGTTCCCGGGCAATCTCCTGGTTAAAGGTCCGCCCCTGCGGGGTAAGCAGGATCACCCGGGCGCGGCTTTTGCCGCCGCGCTCCTGCAAGGTTTCCACCGCCTTGAACAGGGGTTCCGGCTTGAAGATCATGCCGCTGCCGCCGCCGTAAGGGGCATCATCGACCTGGCGGTGCCGGCCCGAAGCATAGGAGCGCAAATCAATTAGCTCTATCTCCACCAGTCCCCGGTCTACCGCCCTCTTGAGCATACTCTCGCCAAAAGGGCCCTCCAGCATCCCGGGGAAAATGGTCAGGATCTCAATCTTCATAGCTCTGACGCTCCAGCTCCATCAACCCCGCGGGAGGCTCGGCGACGATCCTTCCCCCGGAGAGGTCAATTTTCAAAACAAACGCTTTTACCGCCGGCAGGAGAAACTCTTTCACATCCTCATCCGGTACGTCCCTCCGGACAAGATAAAGGTCATGGGCCGCGCCCGGGATGATATCCTTAACCTGCCCCAGGCACTCCCCGGCGGTATTATACACCTTTAACCCAATCAACTGGTCGTGGTAATAACTGCCGGCAGGTAGGATTACCCTCTCCTCCGGACGGATCAAGATCCAGGCTCCGCGCAAGGCTGCCGCCTCTTCGCGGCTGTCAATGCCGGCAAATTTAATCAACCAGAAACGACCGTGAAGGGCCGCCCTCTCCACCGTAACGAGGCGCCTGGAGCCGCGCAGCTCACAGGTTACCTCTTTCAGGTCGGAGCAGCGCTCCGGAAAATCGGTGGTGGGAAGCACCTTCAGCAGCCCCGCGGTTCCGTGCGGCGCCAGGACCCGGCCTACAGCCACACCGGGCCCGGTTGAGCCTGCCCCATTCTTCACGGGACCACTTCCACCAGCACCCGTTTATTTTCTTTCACCGCGGCCGCATTGACCACGGTGCGGATTGCTTTCACGATCTGGCCCTGCCTGCCGATCACCTTTCCCATGTCATCAGGTGATACCCGCAGCTCCAGGGTGGCAACCCGCTCGTCTTCCAGCAGCTGCACTTCCACCTGATCGGGATTGTCAACCAGCGCCCGGGCAATATGCTCCAACAACTTTTTCATGAAAGTTCCCCCTCGGAATTCCCGCGTATTACCTACACAACGGTAAACGAAAACAATAGATCCTTCGGGCTTCGCCCTCAGGATGACTGGAAAGAAGGGCTTTCATAGCAATGAGCTACTTTGGCAAACCGGCTTTTTCAAAAATCAGCCTGACCGTATCGGAAGGCCTGGCGCCCCGAGAAAGCCACAACTCCGCTTTTTCCCGATCCAATTCAAAAGTTGTCGGCTTCGTGGTAGGATTGTAATAACCGATCTCTTCGATAAACCTGCCGTCCCGGGGAAAGCGAGAATCGGCCACCACGATTCGGTAAAAAGGTTTTTTCTTTGCACCCATTCTTTTCAGCCTGATGCGCACTGCCATTTTATCACCTCCGCTGCTTTAAAGAAACCTGTAGATACGATATTGATCACTAGAAAAAGGGGAAGCCCCGTTTTCTTTTCTTGATCTGCTTTAGCCCTTTCTTTTCCAGAGAACCAACCTGCTTGAAAAGCCTCTGCATCTGAGAAAATTGGGTCAGCAGCCTGTTAACGTCCTGAACCGTGGTCCCGCTGCCCCTGGCGATGCGGCGCCGCCGGCTGCTGTTGATAATTGACGGCTGGCGGCGCTCCGCCGGCGTCATCGATGTGATCACCGCCTCGATGCGCTGAAGCTGCTTTTCATCAACTGAAAGATTGCGCATCTCTTTCGGCAGCTGCGCCGCCGGCAGCATGGCCATGATCTCTTCAAAAGAACCGATCTTGCGCATCTGCTGCAGCTGCTCCCGGTAATCATCCAGGGTAAATTCCTGGCGGCGCATTTTCTGCTCCAGTTCCCGCGCTTTCTGCTCATCAAAACCGGCTTCGGCCTTTTCGATCAGTGAGAGCACATCGCCCATCCCCAGGATACGCGAGGCCATCCTCTCGGGATGAAACGGCTCCAGGGCATCGAGCTTCTCCCCCACCCCGGCAAATTTGATCGGGCAGCCGGTCACCGCCCGCACCGAGAGAGCCGCCCCCCCACGGGTATCGCCGTCCAGCTTGGTCAGGATAACCCCGGTCAGACCGAGCGCCCCGTGAAAAGCGGCGGCGGCATTTACCGCATCCTGGCCGGTCATGGCATCGACCACCAGGAGCAGTTCCGCCGGCTTCAGCTGTGCCTTGATCTCCTTCAATTCGTCCATCATTGCGGCGTCAAGATGAAGCCTACCGGCGGTATCCAGGATCACCGGAGCGTGCCCCTCCCGCGCGGCAAAACGCAGCGCTTCCCGGCAGATCTTCACCGGGGCGGCATGGTCCATTCTGAAACAGGCCACTCCTGCCGAATCGCCGAGCACCTGCAGTTGCTCGGGCGCTCCGGGGCGGTAAGTATCCGCCGCCGTCAGAAGCGGGTTGTGCCCGCTGCGTTTCAGATTCACGGCCAGCTTCACCGCCGTGGTGGTTTTACCGGATCCCTGCAGGCCGGCCAGCATGATCACGGCCGGAGAGCCCGCCGTATTGATCTTGCTCTGCTCGCGGCCCATCAGGACAGTTAGCTCATCATGAACAATCTTGACCACCTGCTGCCCCGGGGTAAGGCTCTGCCGGACCTCTTCTCCGACGGCTCTCTCCCTGATACCGTCGACAAAGTCCTTGACTACTTTGAAGTTTACGTCGGCCTCCAGCAGGGCCAGGCGGATCTCCCTCAAGGCCAGGTCGACATCTTTTTCGCTCAGCTTACCCTTTCCCCGCAGCTTGCGCAGCGTGTTCTGTAATTTCTCGGCCAGGTTGGCAAACATATATTCTCTCCTACTGTCTACTGTTCATTTTTTTGCCGCAGCTCACCGATAATCTCCTGCAGCCGCTGCCGCTCTCCGGGCCCCAGCGGCTGCTCCAGAATACGGCCGGCTTCCTGCAGCAGCTTCTGCTGAAAGCAGAAAAGATCATAAAGTCCCAGCTTCTTTTCAAAATCCTCGATCGAGCTCAAGGCCCGCTGGATCAGATCGTAGACCGCCTGCCTGCTAATCCCGTATTCGGCGGCAATCTCCCCCATGGAGAGGTTGTCACTGAAATAAAGCTGCAGCACCTCCTGCTGGCGCGAAGTCAGCAGAGAGCCGTAAATATCATACAACAGGTTGATCCGGTTCAGTTTATCAAGCATGGCACCCCTGTAAAGTCTTTCTCCTTTACAGCTACCAGTTTAGCAAAATAAACGGGAAAAAGCAAGAAAGGGCAGGAAATAAAATTCCTGTTCCCATAAAGAAGATCCGCAAAAAAAGGGATTCTTCGGCTACGCTCAGAATTCCGCGTGTTGCTCGCATCCTTTAGTGTTTTTGAATTATAAGCGAGGCCTGTGCCCGCGGATGTAACTCACTTTCCAGCTTTCAGCCTCTTTTTTAGTTTCAAGGTAGCCTTTTGAAGTATTTAATTTTCAGTTGCATCATCAGGAGAAACAAGTTTTATCTCAACTTAAAAATCAAAAGGAATCTTATCATCGGTGCATCGCTTTCGACAACTGTAAGGTCAATTTTATCTACACTAATATTTGCTTTTTCCAACTGGGCCAGTTCAATAATGAGTGCGGTTTCACGATTTTGTAAAAATATAGTATTGGCCTCTTCGGTTAGGTAAGGTTTGCACCGTTCCAATACTTCCATTTCAACCCGGTAATAAGCTTCAAAGAAGGCTTTAGCCGTTGCCGTC
>CAYFRE010000032.1:13559-18639 GCA_964345455.1 uncultured Syntrophomonadaceae bacterium
CCCTCTGCGCATCCGGGTAGAAATAGAATAAAAACAAAAAGCAACAGTAACAAACTGAAGCGCTTAATAAAGGATTATTTTCTTTCCTTATGATGATGTCATTGCAGGGGACAGTTACGCCAGCAGGGCGCGGGCAAAATCTGCGGCGTCAAAGGGAAGCAGATCGTCGAGTTTTTCTCCAACCCCGACATAGCAGACCGGCACCTGCAGACTATCCTGGATTCCGACGACAATGCCCCCGCGGGCGGTCCCGTCCAGCTTTGTCAGCACCAGGCCGGTTACCGGCACCGTCTCGTTGAAGTGAAGCGCCTGGGCGATCCCGTTATGGCCGGTGGTAGCGTCGATCACCAGCAGCACGCGGTGCGGCGCGCCAGGCTGGACGCGGCCGATGACGCGGTTGATTTTCTTCAGCTCCTCCATCAGGTTGACCCTGGTATGTAGCCGCCCGGCGGTATCGCCGATGACCACATCAACCTGCCGCGCCCGGGCGGCATTGAGGGCGTCATAAAAGACTGCCGAAGGATCGGAGCCCGGCTGCTGCTTGATCAGCGCCACCCCGGCTCTTTCGGCCCAGATTTGCAGCTGCTCGATGGCGGCGGCCCGGAAAGTGTCTCCGGCAACCAGAAGCACTTCGCGGCCCTCCTGCCGGTAACGGTGGGCCAGTTTTGCCGCGGTGGTCGTTTTCCCGGAGCCGTTTACTCCCACCAGCAGGATCACCAGGGGATCCCGGCCGGGATTGGCCCACTCTTCGGGCAGACTCAGCATGGCGGCGATCTCCTGCATGAGGATCTCCCTGGCCTCGTTGCGGCTGCGCACTTTGCGCCGCCCTGCCTCGCGGCGCAGCTGCGCGATCAACTTCAATGCTGCTTCAACACCCACGTCGCCCAGGATCAGGGCTTCCTCCAGCGCCTCGAAAAATTCTTCGTTCAGCTCTCCTTCACGGAATAGATGGTCGATCCGCCGTAAAAAACCCTCTCTACTCCTGGCCAGTCCGGCCTTGAACCGTTCCACCAAGTTCACATTAATGCTCTCCTTAACTGACTTTCTGATCCAGCTTCAGGGAGACTAGCGTGGAGACTCCCTCTTCGGGCATCGTCACCCCGTACAAAAGATCCGCTTCTTCCATCGTCCGGCGCCGGTGGGTGATCAAAATAAACTGTGCATCCCGGGAAGCCTGTTTCATGTAGGCCGTAAAGCGGGAAAGGTTGACATCATCCAGGGACGACTCCACCTCGTCAAGAAGGTAGAACGGCGCCGGTTTATAACGCAGGATGGCAAAGACCAGCGCCACGGCAGCCAATGACTTCTCCCCCGTGGAAAGCAGCGAGATATTCTGCAACCTCTTCCCCGGTGGTTGGGCCACAATTTCAATTCCCGCTTCCAACAAGTTATCCGGATCCGTCAGCCTGAGGTCCACCCGGCCTCCCTGGAAAAGTTCGCTGAAAACTTCCTGCAGATTGCGGTTGATCTCCATGAAAGCCTCGTTGAAGAAATGAGCCATCCTCTCGTCAATTTCACTGATGACGCGGTGCAGTGAAAGCTCGCCCTGCTTGAGATCATCCTGCTGCTCCTTCAAAAAGTTTATCCGTTCCTGCAGCCGGGCCAACTCGTCAATGGCGCCGAGGTTGACCGCGCCCAGCGCTTCAATATCCTCATTCAAGGTCTCGATCAGCCCTTCGCATTCCCCGGCATCAAAGTCCGGCTCCAGGGGAACCGGTTCACCCGGACCGAACAGCTCGTTAAAGCGATCCAGCTGGTATGTGATCTCTGTCTGAAGCCGGCTCTGCTCCACGGCAAAACGTCTTTCCCTTTTTTCGTAGCGGGCCAGCCTGTTCCTGTTCTGCCGCTGCTGCTCCTCCAGATCCACCAGCGCCGCATTCAACGCGCCGGCCTGCTTTTTATGCTCCTGGAGCTCGAGGGTCAAGGCGGCGCTCTCTTCACGCAGTTGCTGCAGCAGAACAGAACCCTTTTCCCGGTCGGCATCGATCCCGGCCAGGGCTTCCGTAAACCGGGCTGATTCGTGTTCTTTCTCCGCCTGCTCCTGCAAAGGCCCGGCCAGGTCTGCAGAGATCTTTTCCAGGCTGTTTTGCAGAGACTGCTCCTGCTCCTGCAAAGAGTTGAGCCTGAGCAGGGCCGCCGTCAACATCTCATCGAGCTCCTTCTTTTCTGAAAGGCCGCGCCGGTGGATCTCTTTTTTCCCTTCCAGTTCCGCTTCGGCCAGGGCGATCTCCTCAGCACAGGTTCGCTCTTCTCCGGCAAGTACTTCCCGGCGTTCGCGCAGTTCTTCCGTCTCGGCATCCAGTTCCCCCAGCGCCGCCACAGTGCCCTGCCGGCGCTGCTTCAGGATACGGGCGGCAGTAACACTCTCTTCTACCGCTTCTTCCGCCTTCCGGAGAGCCCCGGCCAGCTCCGCCTGCTTTTGCCGCAACGTGGCCGCTTCTGCCGCAGCTTGCTCTATTTTTTGCTTGACCCCTGCGATCTGCTCTTCCCAGTGGCGCTTCTTTTTATGCAGTGAAGCCAGCTCCCGCTCAAGATCCTCGATTTCACGGCGCCGCCCCAGCGGCAGGCCGGCGCTGCGCCGCGGCATGCTGCCCCCCCGGATGGCTCCCCCCGGGTTGATCAGGTCGCCTTCCAGAGAGATGATCCGGCAGCTGTAATTAATCAGGCCGGCCGCCTCTGTCGCCACCTCCAGGTCGCGGCAGATGAGAATTGACCCCAGAAGATACCGGACCACCTTTTCATAGGCCGGGTTTACCTCGACCAGTTCCGACGCTTTACCGAAAACACCCTTCACCCGGCGCCACCCCGGATACCGTTCCAATCCCGATTCAGCCGGGCGAATCGTATCCAAAGGTAAAAAGGTGCACCAGCCCAGCTGTCTCTCCTTGAGAAAGCGAATCGCCTCCAGGGCGGCATTTTCATTATCGACAACAATATACTGCAGCGCCGGCCCGAGAGCGGCTTCAATCGCCCGCAGGAAGCGCTCTTCCACCGAGATCAAATCGATCACCGGGCCGATGATTCCGGAAAGAGAGGTGCGGTTCTGGATTATTTCCCGCACGCCCCGGTAATAACCGCTCAAGCCGGCTTCCTGGTCCTTGAGCAGCTGTAACCGGCTTTTCACCCCGCCAAGCTCCTCGCGGCAGCGCTGCTCCTCTTGCAGCAGGCCGGCCAGTTCCCGGTTGAGCTTCTCGAGATGCCGCTCTACCCCGGCAGCCTGCGCCGCCGCCTCCGCCGCCCGCTCTCTGGCCTCCCCGGCAGCGGTAGACAGCTCTTCCTGCCTGGAGCCGAGCCGCGCCGCTTCCCCGGCAAGGGAAGTCTCTTCCTGCAAAAGCGCTGCGCGTCGCCGGCTTAACCGCTCCTCCTGCTGCTGCAGCTCCTCCAGCGACGCCTGAATCCCCTTCTGCCGGGCCACCGCCCGGTAGAGTCGCTGCTGCTGCTCTTCTACATCCCCGGTCAAGAACTCTTTCTCAAACTGCTCCTTCTTCTGCAGGAGCAGTTGATAACTCTCTTTTTCCCTGGCCAGGGCTTCTCTTTTCAGATGCAACTCCCGGGTAGATCTCTCTTTGTCCTCATTCAACCGCTTGACCTCGGAGGCAAGCTGAGCGAGACGCCGCTCACCCTGAACCATCTGCTCCCGGTAACGGCTTTCCCGTTCTCCAAGCAGGCGCAGTTCGTTTTCCTGCCGCTCCATCTCCCTTGAAGCACGGTTTGCTCTCTTCTCCAGATCCCCCAGTCGCCGCCCTTCCTCCTGCTGCCGCATTTTCAGCTGCTGCAGCTTCTCTTCCTGCCGCCCGCCATGGGCCGCCGAAGCGCTCAGCGAATCCGTTACCCGCTGCAGCTGCCGCTCCACCCTGCTCAACTCCTCCCGTGAAAGATGGATCCGGTAAGAGAGAAGCTCCTTCTGCGCGCGATCCAGCCGCTCTTTCAGATCCCGGTAGCGCCGTGCCGTCTTCGCCTGCCCGGTAAGCGGTTCAATTTGCGCCTCCAGCTCAATGATCAGATCTTGAACACGCACCAGGTTTTCCCGGGTTTCTTCCAGCCGCCGCCGCGCTTCGCTTTTGCGCAATTTATACTTCAAAATACCGGCGGCCTCCTCGAATATTTCCCTTCTGTCCTCAGGTTTGCTGTTGATGATCTCTTCAACCCGGCCCTGGCCGACGACCGAATAGATCTCCCGGCCAACTCCTGTATCCAGGAAAAGCCCGGTAATATCTTTCAGACGGCAGGACGAATTGTTGATCAGGTATTCGCTTTCACCGGACCGGTAAATCCGCCGGGTGACAGTGATCTCATCGTAATCGAGGTTCAAGACCGGCCCGGCTCCACCGAAAGTCAGTGATACCTCGGCGTAATTAAGAGCCTTACGGCCGGCGCTACCCGAAAAAATTACCTCCTCCATCCGGTTGCCGCGCAGCGCTTTCACACTCTGCTCACCCAGGGCCCACCGGACCGCATCAACAAGGTTGCTTTTACCGCAACCGTTCGGGCCGATCACCGCAGTAATGCCCTTGCCCAGATCCAGTTCCGTCCTGTCGGCAAAAGATTTAAAACCAAACAGCTCAATGCGTTTTAGATGCATCACTTTTCTCCTAGGGCAAAAATAAACCTGCCTGTTTCAGCAGGTCGAAAATTTGATCCGTCCAGGGCCTATCTCGGCTCAACAACAAACTTGATAGCCGTTCTCTCTTCATCGTTGATCTCGATCTCAACAAACGCCGGTATGACTACAAGATTAATACCGTTGGGGGCCAGAAACCCCCGGGCGATCGCGACTGCCTTGATCGCCTGGTTCACCGCGCCCGCACCCACCGCCTGTAGTTCGACTGAACCTTCGCTCCTGATCACCGCTGCTACTGCACCTGCAACTGCTTTCGGTCTCGAGTCTGCTGATACTCTCAAGGTTTCCATCCTCTAGAGCAGCTCTCCCTCCTTAAGTGGTTGGGCTAAAGGCAATTAATGTTATCTGTTCTTGATTAATTTAGAAAATACCTGCTTGCGAATACCTTTAATATTCTGGCAGAGCATCACCCACCCTTTCCCGATCCAGGAGATGACACTGTCGGTCGCCCTGATGGGC
>CAYFRE010000033.1:0-18192 GCA_964345455.1 uncultured Syntrophomonadaceae bacterium
AGAACCCCTCCGGCCAGGATGAAGCGGCCGCGCTGATCGGCAGGCTGGCCAAGCTGATCGTCGAGACGCCCGATAAATCAGGCTAAAAGCTCTCCGGAGAATTCTATTATGCCACCGCGTAGCTCTCACCTTCCCGCGCCGTCTCAGCTGCGGCATAATGTTCCCGGGCCTCCTCGAGAGAGAGAGCAGGCCGGCGCTCGGGGTGCAGGTGTGTCAGCAAAAGTCTTTTCACCCCGGCGCGGGCGGCAATGCGAGCAGCCCCGGCCGCCGAAAGATGGTTCGAAGGAGACGCGGCCATATCTTCTTCCTGGAAGTTGGCTTCGCAGAGAAACAGATCGGCCCCGGCGGCCAGCTCGACCAATCCATCAAAGTATTCGGTATCCCCGGAGTAGACCAGGACACCTTTTCCTGTATCGATGCGCATGGCCAGGCAGGGGAGAGCATGGATCGTCTCCAGGAAGGTGATATTAAACGGTCCTATTTGCAGGGGTTCCGCAGCACTCAAAGAAACCGGCTCTAAGAGCTTCTTGTAAAGGAGCCTCTGCAATTCAAGAGCAGGTTCCGGAGGCGAATAGAGAGGCAGAGGCCGGTGCAGCAAGCCCCGGGTGTTTGCGTAGTCAAGGGCATAACGCATCACCTTCAGATCGGCGGTGTGATCGAAATGCAGGTGCGAAAGGAGCACCGCCTCCAGCTCCCAGGGTTTCAGATGAAGCTGCAGGCGGCTTAAAACAGCGCTGCCGCAGTCAATCAAAACCCTGTATCCATCCTCTTCCATAAGGTACCCCGAGCAGGCGCCGCCTGCCGCAGGGTAGGGGCCGTAACGGCCAAGCACGGTAAGCTTCATATGCAGCCTCCTTCATCATGCAACATGTAATCGGGGAGCTGACCCGCAAGCCCACCGCTTATTCTCTTTCGTCTTTTACCATCGCTTCTGCATATCTCAGCGCATCTTCAATGCGCTCCAACAGCGGCGGGTGCGTGTAAAGTGTAACTTTTAAAAGCGGATGCGGCTGCACCACGGAAAGATTAACCACGGCCAGTTTCTGATAAAGCGAGACCAGGGGCGCCGGGTCCCCGGTCAGGGCAAAGGCACACCGGTCCGCTTCGAGCTCGCGCCCTCTTGAAAGCGCATTTTGAACCGGCGCCGCAGGCAAAGAGAGCAGGGCAAAAAAGAGCAGGGCTGCCGGCAGAGCCCGGAAGTCTGTATGCAGGCCCATCTTCTGCAGAAGCAGTTGCAAGGCATAGAGCGCCGCAAAAGAGCCGGCGGCGCTGATCATGATCCCCCGCCAGAGATGATGGCTGCGCCAGTGGCCCATTTCATGGGCGATCACCGCGAGCACCTCTTCGGGAGTAAACTTCTCCAGCAGTGTATCGTAAATCACGATCCGCCTGGTTCTGCCGATCCCGCTGAAGTATGCATTGGCCTTGTGGGTGCGGCGGCTGGCATCAGCGACAAGAACACGCTCCACCTCAATCCCTGCCCGCCCGGCCATATCCATGATCTTCTGCTGCAATGCCCGGTCTTCCAGGGGTGTAAAACGATTAAAGAGAGGGTCGATCAGCAACGGAAAAAGGTAGCTGCTGATCACCAGGTAGAGGGGAAAAGCCGCTCCGGCCAGGAACCACCAGTGATTCGGCCGGCGGATGATCAGAAAGTAGAGACCGGTAAGCGCGATCGTGGAAAGCAGCAGGCCGATCAGGGCGCCTTTGCCGTAATCGGCAAACCAACCGCCCACCGTCTGGGCTGAAAGGCCGAAGCGGCGCTCGACGGTATAGCCGCGGTAAAAATCGAAGGGCAGGCTTAGCAACTGTAGCAAGAGTAAAGATCCAAAGATATAGCCTGCCGCAGCGGTCGGGGACGGCTGCGGCGCGGCTTGAAAATATCTCATCGCAGCGTATGTAAGGATGGCAAGAAAAAGCAGGGAAAGCGCCTGCTGCAGCAATGAAACGGTCAATCCGGCCCTCTGGTAGGCCGCGGCGCGGCTAAGAAAAGGCTCGCTGAAATAACGTCCCACCAAATCGTCCCCGGGTGGAGCCGCCAGCAGCCCTGCGAGAACAAGCCCCAGGTAGAGCAGGGCCGCCACTCCGAGAATGATCCATACAGCAGTTGTTTGCACAGCATAACTACTCCTCAAGGTATCCCCCCCGGCAGATCTATCTTTGGCAGATCACCCCGGTAGTATTACCCGGTGAATTTACCGCTCCACAAGAATTAAAATGCCGGCCGCAACCGCCAGGGCGGACATGATCGTTTCCCGGTAAGGGATGGATAAAGTTAAGTAGGGCAAAAGTCCCCTGGCGATTAACCAGATCGCCAGGAGCACTCCCCCCAGTCCTTTTCGCTTCAAGCGCTCCACTCCTTTTTGAAGAATTCAATTCAGGATATAGAAAAAAATTCGCCGGGAAGAAGCCCAAAACCTTTCGCCTACCGGAAGCAGAGTCAAAATGATGGTAATATAGAAAGGAGGCTTCCGCGAAAGGAAAACCCCCTTGCTCCCGATTTCTTAAACAGGTGAATTTTTCAAAGCATAACTATTGTTCCGCTTTAGACTGAACGACATTATTTTTTTCAGCAAACCGGTTCCAGAAAAACCAGATCAAAAAGAGCAGCAGGCCGTAACCGGCGAAAAGGCCGGAGGCGATCAAAAGATAGCGCAGCGGCATTTCCGTGATAAAACCGTACAGAGGGTAATTTATGATCAGAAGCAGCGGAAAGCCAAGCAGCAGCGACAGCCCTCCGGCACAGGCCAGATCTTCAGCCGCCGGCGTGTCCAGTTCCGGATCAACCATGCGCAACAAGGCCATGCCCGATGCGATGGTCCCTGTAAGATAGCCAAAAACGGCTGCACTTCTGGCTAGCTGATGGCCGGTGTACATTCTGTGAGAGGTAAAATAGACGAACAGCGCCACCAATACTCCGCTGATCAGCGAGAGAATGACCACTTCGGCCCAGTATTCAGCGTAAATCAGAAGGGGTACCGCCGCAATGGAGGCGGCAATCATGTAGTCAACCATGGTCCCGGAGATCCTTTGCATTGTCCCGCTATCGAAAAGGTAGCCCAGATCAAGCCAGTCGATGATTTTACGCCCCAGAAAGCCCAGGAGAAAACCAAACAAAAAGTTATAATTCCAGAGAACCCCTCCAACAAGCTCGCCGGCATTGCCAAATCGCCCCAGCCAGCTTGAAAGTTGGCTCATGCAGGAGAAGGCAAGCAGGTAGAGAAAACCAACCAGGGCCAGGTGCAGGGCCATAGATTCTACCGCTTCGGGGGCGGTAGTGATAAAAGCGCCGGCCTGCTTTTTACTTTCCCGGGGGATAATCCCCTCACGGGCCTCTAGGCCGGGAGAGGATTCTTTGTCTTTCTGCCTCTTGCGGCTCCAAAGAATTATAATTACTCCCCCCAGGTAAGACCATAAGAGCCCCATCACCCCGAAAGAGAAACCTGCATGCCCTCCCCCGGTAAAACCAACCTGCTCCCATTGCAGGCCGATACTCGCAGCGGTAAGATGATCAAAACCGAAACCGAGCAGAGGCAGCATTGAGAATGAAGGGAAAAAGTTCGGAAATAATGCTCCCACCCAGATCAAGGTAAAGATGCATCCGATCACGGCCAATATGGCGTAACCCTGGCTGATAATCATGGTCGTGGTAAAGATTGCCCGGGTCTTTCCGGGGCGTGGTTTCCTTAAACCGATCAGGATAAAAATCCCGGTTAAAAGGTGGTAAACCGTCAGGTTCAGGTGATCCGGGGAGATATTCATGATCCCGAAGAGCCGCCCGCTGCATAAAAGCACGATCAGTCCGGCGACAATCGCATTGGGGATCATCAAATGCTTCAGAAAAAGAAGCTGCTTTCTTAAAAACACAGCCAGCAATAATGCGGCACTGATGTAAGCAAACAGGAGAACAAAGCCCCATCCATTGACTGCCGCAGGCACCGTATCACCTCTTCTTGTGACTATTAATTAAATTGTTATTATATGATACAATTATCAGACAGCTTTGTCCACACATAATTTGATGGTATATAAAAAGAGCTGATGTTTTCATAATATGACCGCTTCAGGTGGTTAAAGGTCCCCTGAGATTCTAAGAGGGGACCTTTACATAGTAAAGTCCGTTCTTCAGGGTTACAGGGTAGTTTACCTTATTTACGCTCAGATTGACCGTCCCCCGCGGGACAGCCAGGTAGATCCTGGTTTCAGCCGAAGCATGCTCTTGCAACTGCAGCGTAACACTGCGCGCGCGGATGATCAGTTTTTCGATCTGGGCCCCGGGGTAAATATGCCCGGTGGCGCCCAGCAGGTAAGGCTTATCTTCCCTGGGTTCAATTTGATAAAAAAAGACAGTCTCGTATGGCGCCAAATCCACCGTTGTCTCCGGGTGAATAACAAAATAATCCGGATGGAAATATGGACCGTGGTCCAGGGTGGCTTCACGGGATCCGGCAGTCAAGTTGGCCAGGGCCAGGTATTTTCTGCGGTTGGCGGTAAATGCAATCCGGTAGAGTTCGTTTTGACTTTCGAGGCGGTCAATCGTGCAATCCACGCCCGGAAAGCCGCTACGCAGCAACTTCAGTTGTCCGGCGGTATATGCAGAGAGATCATCTGAGAAAAAGATCAGCCCCCCCAAGAGCTGGTTCAGGAAAAACAGGGTTCTCCGCTGCTGATCGGTAAGGCGATTTAAGTTTACACCGGGGGTACCGTCGCGCAGGATAAAGACATCGGGGTCATTGCGAAATACCAGCCTGTCAAGATGGTGACGCCCGATCGTAGATTTAAGTGAGTTACCCGTAGAAATTCGTTCCCGGTAAGAGAAACCCTTCATGGGCAGATCCCAGAACGGACCCACATCGCTGCCGATGCGGCAGTAGTCGACCCGGCCCATCGCCGGCCCCAGGGGAACTCCGCATCCGAGAATCTTGCTCTTCTTTGTCTGCGCCCGGATGAAATCCATCGCTTCGATCATCACCGCACTTCTCGCTTTTCCCTGCCGGGGCAGCAGGGCAGCGGCATAGAGAAAGTCGAGTTTAAGCAGCCGGTAACCCCAATCATCCTGGAGCGTCTTTAAAACCTGTCCCAGGTAATCCTGGAAACCGGGAGCGTAAAAGTCAAGGGCATAAAACCATCCGCTCCAGTTGGGGTTATAACCCGCTTTAACAGGCCTGCCCCGCCTGTCGCGCAGCAGCCAGCCCGGGTTTTCCCGGTAGACTCGCGAGCGGCGGTCGCAAATAAAGGGCGCCAGCCAGAGCCCCGGTTGAAAACCGTATTCACCGATTGTATCAGCAAGTTTCTTCATCCCGGAGGGAAATTTGGCGTTACATTCCAGCCAATCACCGGTGGCGATCTGCCAGCCGTCATCAATCTGGAAGTAATCAAGAGGCAGCTCCCGGCGAGAGAGCTCCCTCAAATTATGATTGATATCCGCTTCAGATATGCGTGTATAATAATTGTACCAGCTGCACCAGCCGGTTACACGGGGAGAATAATCCCGGGGCAGCCCTATTTCTGAAAAATACTCGGCCAGCACTGCCCGGAGTTTCCCCCGCCCGATGTAAAGGCGGAGCAAGGGGTAATGCCCGTTGGAAATTGCCCCTTCACAATCACGGAAAACAATCAAGCGATCCCGGCGATAATTGTAATCAAAAAGGGTATAGCCCCCTGTTTCGTCAAGAGAGCCCACCAGGATCACTTCATCTTCGCCAAGTAAGAAGTAAGTGTAGGTCCACGAATGGAAGCGCCCCCGGCACCCGGGATGACGGTATAACCGGTAATCGCCATAAGGAGCCAGAACGGGATAGAACGCCCGGCTTAAAGGGGGAAGCCGCTCGCTGGAGTCCATCTCCCCGCTGCCGCTCCAGGATTGAAAACCGTTCACCATCATCCTCTTACTATTCCTTAGCCGGGGCTCCAGCTCCGCCTTGAAATGATGCAGCTCGACAGGTTCGGAATTTCCAATGTCAACAGAGATCCGCCGGCCATGCCGCAGGCGGCGGTCATCGCTCTCGACAGTTGCCGAAATGCCGGCGGACGCATCTTTAAAATGATAAACATATTTACGTCTTTTATATAGATAAACCAACTCACAGCGGGAAAACATTAGGTTTGCCCCCTCACTGTTTTTTCTATTAAGAGAAGATTATAAAAATGAACTCAAGGAATTTTATTCGCCTTTAACTGACAAACTCCTGCGCACGGTTATATTCTTTGATTGATATACTATCCCCGGTGAAAATATCAACATGGATTCCGACCTTTTTATTCCTATATTGACAAGTTTATTGAAGAGATATAAGATTGTTAGAGTAATGTATTATTATCTGACATTATTATATATTCCTTGGGGAGGTTGCAGTATGGAATCACATCCCTGGCTAAAAAATTATCCGGCACAGTGGAAACTCGATTACCCGAAGATGTCCAACTATCACTATTTAAAGCAAAAAGCCGATCTGTATCCTGAACGGACTGCGCTGATTTTCAATAACGAGCGTGTTACCTACCGGGAGCTCATGACCAACATCGATCGAACGGCTGCAGCCCTTGCCGCAATGGGTTTAAAGAAAGGTGATCGGGTGGCTTTGCTGTCCCCCTTGTGCCCGGACTATGTTTACACTTACTATGCCACCATGCGGCAAGGTATCGTTCTGGTCTCTTTCCAACCTCCTGTACCTGCCAAGGTATTGAGCTTTATTATCAGAGACACGAAAACAAAGCTCCTTATCGTTGCCGATGTCATGCTGAAGGATGTCAAGGAGGCAATGCTGGATCAATATGTTGATCTGATTATCATCCCATTTCTCGGCCAGGAAATTGATGGAGGGGCAAAGATCTTCGACGATATACTCAAACAACATGAGCCCAATCCGCCCGATGTGATCATTGACCCGGAAGAAGATCTCGCCTTGATAAGATACACCAGCGGGACAACCGGTTTCCCGAGAGGAGCCATGCTCACCCATTACAACCTTGTTTCCAACGCAAAAATGACGGAGGAAATACTGCGTGAATGGATCCAAAGGGAAGGTGAAAAAGAGATTTTATGCATATGTATGGCCGCCTTCACTCTGAATGCCTGCCTCACTCTTCCGGCCGGCCAGATCCTGGTTCCATACATTGATCTTAATATGATCCTTGAAGTTATCCGTGATTATAAACCGGCCCTGTTCCCGGGTGTGCCCGATATTTACATGGCGCTGATGTACTATCCCGAGGCCGAAAAATATAACTTGAACTCAATCAAGGTCTGCATCAGCGCCGACTCACCGATGTCTCCGGAGGCGCTCGAACATTTTGAAGAGAAGACCGGCTGCAGTATTTTGGAGGCCTTCGGGCTGGCCGAAGCGTCCCCGATTACCCATATCAACCCTTTTATCGGCGTGCGCAAACCGGGCAGTATCGGTATACCCTACCCCGATACTGACTGCAAAATAGTTGACCTCGATACCGGAGAGCGCGAGCTTCCTCCCGGTGAAGAGGGAGAGATGATCGTCAAGGGGCCTCAAATAATGAAAGGTTACTGGAACCTGCCCAATGAAACCGTCCGCAACCTGCGAAACGGTTGGCTCTTTACCGAAGATATAGTCCGGATGGATGAAGACGGCTACTTCTACATTGTCGATCGCAAAAAAAACATGATTGACTACGCCGGGAACAAGATCTTCCCCCGGGAAATCGAAAAGATAATTCTTGAACATCCCAAAGTTGCCGAGGCGGTCTGCATCGGGATCCCCGAAAAACATTTCGGTGAAGTGGTAAAGGCTTTCGTGGTCCTCAACGATGAGACCGGGGTGACGCCGGAAGAAATTATCGAATTCTGCCGCGCCCGGCTGGTGAAGTATAAAGTCCCCCGCCACGTTGAGTTCCGCCGTGAACTGCCCAAAAACATGACCGGCAAGATCCTGCGCCAGGAGTTGATCATTGAAGAACAGCGCCGGCGGCTGCTTGCAGATTAGAAGTTAGAAATAGTTGTATGGAATTTTAGAAGGCTTCCGGGGGATACCCGGCAGCCTTCTTTCGATCGACGCCCTGATGTATCCGAACCGTATCTCTCTATATAACCATTCCCAGACCTTTTTCTTTCTAAATTGCTAGTTTATTGCAGGAATTATGAAATATTTGAGGAATTAGATTATGTCCGGTGTTATTATGTTTTTTTTAGGAGGTTGTAGGATGAACCGTCCCTGGTTGAATAATTACCCGGCGCTGTGGAACCTCGATTATCCCAAGATATCCCTCTATCATTACTTAAAAAAGGTGGCTGATCGGTATCCCGAGCGGACTGCGCTCATTTTTATCGGAGAGCAAATCACTTACCGGGAGATGATGGAAAATATCGAACGCATGGCGGCGGCCTTTACGGCCATGGGGCTGGAAAAAGGCGACCGGATCGCGTTGATGCTCCCCAACTGCTTCGCCTTTGTTTACACTTATTACGCCGCCTTGCGGCAGGGTCTGGTGGTGGCCCAGCTCAACCCTCTCTTGACCGCCAGGGAATTGAGCTTTATCGTCAGAGATTCGAAGGCAAGGGTTCTTATTGTTGTTGATACAATGTATCAGACCGTTGAGCAGGCCATGCTGGACCAGGATATCGAAAATTTAATCATTGTCCCCTTGACCGGGCAAAAAATAGAGGCCGCCAGGGCGCAGACCTTTGATCATATCTTGCAGCAGCATGAACCAAATCCCCCCCATGTGCAAATTGATCCGGAGGAAGATCTGGCCGTGCTGCAATATACCGGGGGCACCACCGGTTTCCCCAAGGGAGCCATGCTGACGCATTACAACCTCGTTGCCAACGCGGAGATGACCAGGGAGATGCTGCGAGAGTGGATCGAGAAGTTCGGCGGCAAAGAGATTTTTAGCATGGGGCTGCTGCCTTTCTTTCACTCTTACGGGATGACCTGTTGCCTGAACGCGGGACTGACGATCCCCTCCGGACAGATCATAGTGCCGCAGTTTAACGCTGACCTGGTTCTCTACCTGATCCGGCAGTATAAACCCGCCATTTTTCCCGGAGTGCCAACCGCCTTCATCGCCCTGATGAATCACCCCGAGGTGCATGATTACGGCCTCGATTCGATCGAGGTCTGCATCAGCGGCGCCGCGCCGATGCCGGTGGAGGCCATCGAGCAGTTTGAGCGTAAAACCGGCTCCAATATCCTGGAGGGATATGGACTATCCGAAGCATCGCCTATTACACACAGCAATCCCCTTATCGGCGTGCGCAAACCGGGCAGCATCGGGATGCCCTATCCCAACACCGACTGCAAAATTGTTGACCCCGACACGGGAGAGCGGGAAATGCCTGTCGGCGAAGAGGGAGAGCTGATCATCAGGGGACCGCAGGTGATGAAAGGCTACTGGAACCGTCCTGATGAAACCGCCCGGACCCTTCGAAACGGCTGGCTCTATACCGGCGATATTGCCCGGATGGATGAAGACGGCTATTTCTATATCGTCGATCGCAAAAAAGATATGATTATTTACGGAGGATATAAGATCTTCCCGCGCGAAGTGGAAGAGGTGCTTTACGAACATCACAAGGTGGCCGAAGCAGTCTGTATCGGCATCCCGGAAAAGTTTTTCGGCGAAGTGGTCAAGGCCTTCGTGGTACTCAAAGACGGGGCGGAGGCCACCCCGGAAGAGATCATCGATTTCTGCAGGGCCAGGCTGGTGAAGTACAAAGTGCCCCGCCAGGTGGAATTTCGCAGCGAGCTGCCTAAATCAATGGTCGGCAAGATCCTGCGCAAGGACCTCTCCATCGAGGAGCAGCAGCGCCGCCGAATGGAGCTGCTTTCCGAATAGCAGTATAGTTCAATGTCCCCCTCCTCATGGGCCAGGTTGTCTTCAGGTCGCTCATATTCAAATAACCGGTTGTTTATTTCCCTATCTCCACGGTGACCCGGCCGGAGCAAAACCGGCTGGCCTTGAGCCTGTTTTTGGTTCCCACAAATCTTTATGTCCCGATGCCCCAGTTTCCGTATGTAGGATGTGGCCGGTTCAGGCTGGCTTAAACATCCTATTACCGGTAAGTAAAGTGTGATCAAGGGCGCAATCCCCTTCACCCCCATTAATTACATGGTTACATAAATGTTTTGATATGTTAACATTTTGTTAAATCATCTTAATATGGTGGAGGGGAAAATCATATGCCGCCCTTACGCAAGCTCAATAAACACTATTCAGCAGCAAGGCTGCTGTTGGGATTGGCCATTTTGATATTGGCACCACCCGTGCTGATAAATACATACCTCGATCCCCCTTACGAGACGGACACCGGCGATCCTGCGCTGACCCGGGTTGACCCTGAGACCACTTTTGCGCAGCTGCAAACAGAAGGCTCGAGCGGCCCGGGTGCTGACAACAAGGCGCCAACCCGGTTCGACCATGATATTTCTGTCAAGATGGAGCATGACGGTCAGATCAATGAAAAAGATAGTGCTGAATCAATCTCTGCAGATCCTGTCAAACCCTCTCCCGAGCCTCCGTCTGCAAAACCGAAACCGGCTGCCAAAGCTGCTCTACCGGCGCGGGGCAAACCTGCCGGCGTGGAAAGTAAACCAGAGCAGCCTACCCCGCCGCCACAGCCGGTGAGCGATTATGATACCGACTTAAACGGCTATGTGCAGCAGATTATCGCCACCTACACCGGCTATTATCCCTACCTTTTGAATGCTGATTACGCCAATTACAACGGTGTTTCCGAAAATCTCTACTTTGATGACCGGCTGCTGGCCAAAGCTCATCCCAGCGGCAACCGCGCCACCCACTGTGTCGGGATTACCTTTGAGGTTTTTTTTAAAGCAATGCAAGCGCGTAACCGGCAACTGGGGCTCTCCGACAATGATTTCAATGGGATGACTTTCGATGAGCTCTATGACTTTCTGTTAATCTGGTATGTGGCCGACGGCAACAAACAGATTAGCAATATCGAAGTGGCGGTGGAAAAATACGGCCTCGGCAAAAGGATCAACGGCTTTGAAGATGCCAGGATCGGAGACTTTATGGATATCTCGCGCAGTAACGGGACCGGTCATACGGTCATCTTCCAGAACTGGATTCGCAGCGACAGCGGCCATATTACCGGTTTTCGCTACTGGTCCAGCCAGGACTCCGGGATCGGATTCAATACAGAATATTTCGACACCAGCGGGCGCGGCAACGTCTGCTCCAATCAGATCTATATCGCCCGGGTGCTGCCGGTGCACCAGTACAAAAGCTTTCGGTAGATCGGGCAACAATCGAACAGTGTTGTAAAACCTTGAAAAAGCCCTATAATAAAGGGTTAATCAAAAACATAAATCGAGTCGGTGCTCATTGTCGCCCCGCTGGCTGTATTTGTCTGCTACCTGCGGGAAATAGCCCGGCGGTTAAAAGAAAAAGATTGGGGTCAGGCGCCGCCCGCCTGAGCCCCAAATTTTTAGCTTTCCAAAATTCTAGTAAAACTCCAGGCCGCCGGGTCCGGTGCGCAGGGTCAGGGTTTTATCGGCGCTGATCTCACCTGAAACAATCCGCCTGGAAAGCGGGGTTTCCACGGCATTCTGGAGAGCCCGCTTCAGGGGGCGCGCCCCGAAGGCGGGATCAAAGCCCTGTTCAGCCAGGTAATCCACTACTGCATCATCCCATTTAAGGGTTATACCGGCTCCCTGCTCCACCCGTTCCGCCAGGCGGCGCAGTAGCAGCCCGGTAATCTTTCCGATCTGTTCCCGCTCCAGCGCCCGGAAAACAATAATTTCATCCACCCGGTTAAGGAATTCAGGGCGAAAGTATTGCCGGATCAGGGCCAGCACTACTTCCCGCATCTTCTCGTAATCGCCCCCGCGCTCCTGGAATTCCAGGATCTCCTTGCCGCCGATGTTGGAGGTCATGATCACGATGGCATTCCGAAAGTCCACCGTGCGGCCCTGCCCATCGGTGAGGCGTCCGTCATCTAAAATCTGCAGCAGCACGTTGAAGACGTCGGGATGAGCCTTCTCGATCTCGTCGAGAAGGAGAACACTGTACGGTTTACGCCGCACCGCCTCGGTAAGCTGACCGCCTTCTTCATAGCCCACATACCCCGGGGGCGCCCCGATCAAACGGGCCACAGTATGTTTTTCCATGTACTCAGACATGTCCAGGCGGATCATATTCCGCTCGTCGTCAAAGAGCGCTTCCGCCAGGGCACGACTCAATTCGGTTTTCCCCACCCCGGTGGGACCCAGGAAGATGAAACTGCCCACAGGCCGGTGCGGGTCCTTGATCCCGCTGCGCGAGCGCAGGACAGCATCAGCCACAGCCTGCACAGCGTCATCCTGGCCGACTACCCGCCGGTGCAGGATTTCATCCAGGTGGAGAAGCTTCTCCATCTCCCCCTCGCGCAGGCGGCTCACCGGGATCCCGGTCCAGCGGCTGACCACCTGGGCAATCTCCTCCTCGCCCACCTCTTCATGCAGCAGCATGGTCTGCTTCTGCTTGCCGGCCAGCATCTCTTCCTCTTTTTTCAAGCGCTGCTTCAGCTCATTTAGACGACCGTATTTGAGTTCGGCGGCCCGGTTCAGATCGTACTCCCGCTCGGCCCGCTCGATTTCCGTGCGCACCTCTTCGATCTCTTTCTTGACGGCGCGGACCTGCCCGATGGAGTTCTTCTCAGCCTGCCACTGGGCCTGCATGGCCCCGGCTTCACCCCGCAGATCGCCCAGCTCCTGCTGCAGCCGGGTCAGCCTCTCCGCAGAAGCCGGATCCCGCTCTTTCTTCAGAGCGGCCTCTTCGATCTCCAGCTGCATCACCCGCCGGTTAATCTCATCCAGGGCGGCAGGCAGGCTGTCTATCTGCGTGCGCAGCCGGGCCGCAGCCTCGTCGATGAGGTCGATGGCTTTATCGGGCAAAAAACGATCGCTGATATAGCGGTCCGACATGACCGCCGCGGCGATGAGTGCCGCATCCTGGATGCGGACGCCATGGTGCACCTCGTAGCGCTCTTTTAAACCCCGCAGAATGGAAACGGTGTCCTCTACCGAGGGGGGGCGCACCAGGATGGGCTGAAAACGCCTCTCCAGGGCAGCATCTTTTTCGATATGCTTGCGGTATTCATCCAAAGTGGTGGCCCCGACGGCGCGCAGTTCTCCCCGGGCCAGCATCGGTTTGAGCAGGTTGCCGGCGTCCATGGCACCTTCGGCCGCCCCGGCGCCGACAATTGTGTGCAACTCGTCTAAGAACAAGATAACCGCCCCTTCAGCATCCTGCACCTCTTTTAAGACCGCCTTCAGGCGCTCCTCAAACTCACCCCGGTACTTGGCCCCGGCCACCAGGGAGCCCATATCCAGGGTGATCACACTTTTTTCTTTCAATCCTTCAGGAACGTCCCGGGCCACAATGCGCCGGGCCAGTCCTTCTACAATGGCAGTCTTGCCCGTTCCGGGCTCGCCTATGAGCACCGGGTTATTTTTGGTGCGCCGCGAGAGGATCTCGATGACTCGCCGGATCTCCTCGTCACGCCCCACCACGGGATCCAGTTTACCTTCCCGCGCCAGTACAGTGAGGTCGCGGCCATAGTGGAGCAGCGCCTCGTAGGTTCCCTCGGGATTATCGCTGGTAATGCGCTGGCTCCCGCGCACCCGGCGGAATGACTGCAGCAACGACTCTCTGCTCAGCCCTGCCTGGCGAAGAATGTTCTGCACCTCCGGCTCGCTCACTTCAAGCAAAGCCAGTAAAATGTGCTCCGCGCTAATATATTCATCCTTGAGCTGCCCGGCCTCACTCTCCGCCCGGGCCAGAACCTGCGCCAGGATGGGATCAATCTGCATGGAGCCCTTGTAACCCGTCACCTGGGGGATCTGATCGATAAGGCGTTCCAACTCCCGGCGCAATGCAGCTATGTCGGCGCCGGCTTGCTGTAAAAAGCGGGCGGTAATCCCCTCTTCCTGGCCCAGCAGGGCCGCCAGCAAATGCTTCGTGCCCACCGCCTGGTGGTTCCGGCCGGCGGCAGCCTGCTGAGCTGCATACAACGCTTCCTGTAATTTCTGGGTAAAGCGGTTCGGATCCATCAGTCTTCCACCCGGCCTTTCTGCATTGTGCGAACCTCATCTTCAAGTATTTCGATGCGCTCCAGCAGTTCCAGAATTACTGCAGCTCCGGCAAGGTTTACCCCCAGGGAGCGACGAAGGCGAAGGGCCTTGCGAACGCGCCGCAGATCCTTCAGGCTGATCTGGTCATCCTCCAGTTCGATCATCCCCAGCGCCTGGAAAAGCTCGATCTGGGCGGGGCGTAGCTCCAGGGTGCGAATGCAAACCCTCTCTTCTCCAGTGTAATGTTCATAGCAGAGCCGGACCAGTTTCATTTCCCGTCACTCTCCTCCCGCAGTTTTTTCAGCCGCCGGTAAAGTTCCTTTTCTTCTTCTGTCAGGGGCGATGGGAGATCGATGATCACCCGCACATACTGATCGCCGCGGCCTCGGCCAGGCAGGGGAAAACCCTTCCCTTTGAGCCGCAGCTTCCGGCCGCAACCGCTCTCGGGGGGAACTGTCATCTCTACCGGGCCGTCCAGGGTAGGCATGGTGACCCTGCTCCCCAGAGCCGCCTGGTCAGGGTGCAGACGCACCTCGCTTTCAATGTCGCTGCCCTGTAGGGAAAAAAGCGGGTGAGGCAGCAGGTGCACTTTTAAAAACAGATCCCCCGAAGGCCCGCCCCCCAGCCCCTCGCCGCCCTGGCCTCTAAGGCGGATGCGGCTACCCTCCCGGACACCGGGCGGTATTTTTACCTCCAGGGTTTTCTCCGCAGCCACCTCCCCGGTGCCGCCGCAGCGAGTGCAGAAGCCCTGACCACTGTGACCGGCCCCGCCGCATTGAGAACAGACGGCGCCTCCGGCAATGCGCAGCAACCGGGAAACACCCCGGTAAGCATCTTCCAGGGTCAGTTCAATGTCGCTCTCCACATCGGGACCGCGCCTGGAGGCAGTGCGGAAACCGCCTCCGGCGGCGGCGCCGGTCCCGCCTCTGCCAAAAAACATTTCGAAGAAATCGCTGAAGCCGTCCCCGTGATCCCCGGAAGAGGTATAAAAATGGAAGCCTCCCATATCGGGCGGGGCCTGAAAATCCTCGCCCTGCTGCCAGCTCTTACCCAACTCATCGTAGCGAGCCCTCTTCTCAGTGTCCTTGAGCACCTCGTAGGCTTCATTAACCCGTTTAAACTGTTCCGCTGCTTCATCTTTTTCATGAGCCGGCCGCAAGTCGGGGTGCCATTTACGGGCCAGGCGGCGGTAGGCCGCCTTGATCTCCTTTTCCGTAGCGTCCCGCTTAAGACCTAGCGTCTCGTAATAGTCCTGGAATTGAACCGGCATCTTTCCCTATACCTCCGTTAGATCTGCTGTTCCGGTATCTATTACCGGCGGCGCATGCTGCTTGGGGGCCTAAAACCTCGTGAAAAATGAAAGCCGCCAGCAGCTGCTCTTCATCCCGGAATATACGCCCCAGGCTGTCGAAGGCGCCCTTGCGCCCGCGATTGTGTCTTTAAATCAAAATTAGGATACCGGATACACCATTCATAGATCAGCCCGCGCATGGCCAGGATTAAATGGTTTGCCGGCTCTTCCAAATTCAGCTCGGCGAAAAACTCGCCTCTTTGTATTCCTCTGTCCAGCACATCCATGATCGTTTTATAAAGCATCCGTTGGTAGCTTGCAGCAGTTCCGGAATACGAAATATTCGTCAACTGTGCTCTGTAGAGTGTTTTCATACTTTCCAACCCAATTGTTTCGATTGTAACATCCATTATTTTCTGGACAAGGCAGATGAGCATATCTACTGCCGGCATGTCGGGAGAGCAGGCATCAATAAATGCCTGATAGTCCATATCCACCTTCTCAACTATAATCCACAGTAAGAATCATACTGCATTTCAGCAACCTTCTTTCTTCTTTTTAGTTACAATTTAAAATAATAAGGAATTTGCTTTTGCCTGGAGCAATTATAGCAATTTTCTGTTAGCTGCGCTTCTTTGCGCAGCGGGCATCTGCTTTAAGCTCACCTGGCCGATGAAGCGCAATATGTTGTACCATCAAGTTTGGTCAATTCCGTAGTAATTTCTATTTCACTGTCAACGATAAGGTCTTGTTTTTCCGGAACCAGGGTGCCTCTGCCAGGAAGCGCCCTGGACATGCTGCGAATTGCTTTAACCAGCCCCCCCTGGTCATCCCCTTTTTCCCCGCCGGCAGTGCCGTGGAAGCGGAAGGAGACCTGAATCATCCCTAACCATATCGTAATAATTTCGCCGGTTAGAATTATTAGGGGGCGCTGCATTACCAGGGCGAGGTTTGGACTTCTCACGGTTCGTTGTTCACCATTTCTCCTGTGCTGTTGAGAATGATCCGGCTGGCATCGGGGTGGTGAATAACCTGCTCCAGGCACCCCGTTCCGGTATCCAGCAAGTAGATACCGTCACTCCGGTTGGCCCCTCTTTGCCAGACGGCCAGGTAGACGCCGTTCTCTCCGGCGGCAAGGTCCACCGCTCCCAACCCGTCCGGCAGCGGGAGGGTGTCGCTTTCGCCGTCTTTCACCACAGTCAAGCTGCGCCGGGAGTCCACGTGTACCGACGACCAGATCCGGTTGAGAATATAGACAGTCCCGTCTGTGGCGGCGACCCCCCGGTAGGGGAAACCGGCGCCGTTGATTCCTCCGGTGATCTCTCCGGCTGCCGGGTCAAAGAGCAGCAGATCGGGCCCGTCACCCAAAAAACCGCTGTTGTTCAGTAGCAAGAACCTGCCGTCCACCAGCGCCACCGCGGACCAGATCGCGGTTTCCGGGCCCAGGTAGAGGCTGCCCTGCAGGGTGTATTGCCGGTCATACCACCAGATACTGGCATGGGAAGAGTGGCCCCGGTTATTCCCGGTGCCGTCGTGCGAGGCAGCCGCGACCAGGTATTCATCGCCGGCGGCGACGGTTGTGAGCAGCAAAAATTCCCGCTCTCCTTTGTCCACCTCCGTTACTTTCCTGCTTTCCATGCGCTCCGGCTCGACCGCCCACAGGCTGAATCCGAAACCCATTTCGGCGCATCCGGCTACCAGTTCCCCGTTAAATTCGACCATACCCGCCTCGGGACTGAGGCCCACAAAGACCTCGTGGCTGATTTCGCCGTTATGCCAGACCAGGAGTTTGCTGCCGGTGCCGCTGTCGTTCCAGGCTTGTCCCAGCCATAGGCGGTCCCTTTGATCCAGAAACAAGCTGTCCAGGTGGTAGTCAGGCAAATTGCTTTTGAACAGCTGCGCGCCGCTCCGATCATAGCCCGCCAGGCTGTTACGGGAAAAACCTTCGCCCCGGTTGGTCCCCGCGACTACCCAGAAGGCGGCTTCTTCCCCATGCTGTGTCGCCCGGGCGCAGCCGGCCCCGGCTCCCGCCAGCAGCGCCAGGCCGGCCAGCAGCGCCAACAGTTTAGTCGGCATGGTAATAGACCACTGGATCGGAGAGATAAATTTTATCGGAGGCGAAGGCGTAACAGGCAAAGGTAACGCCCACCGGTCTTCCGGCAACACTTTTGCGCACTGGCATAGGAATACCTCCCAAAAGTTTAGTTTTTAATCCGGGCTGGAGTTAAAACAATACCTCCGGCTGTTAGTATGTATGTTCTTTCATTATACCAGATAAGACTTTTCTGTAATTCAAGAAAATGAACCATGCATGAGTCACGCAGGCAGACTTTATGAAACAAGTTCAGGAAAGGAGATTGGTACTGACTATATAAGTATAGTGGGAATTTTCATAACAATTTTGATACTAGTTTCGTTGATATTTCAAGCACTCTCTAACAGAAAAGAAAATTATTAGGTGTTTGGTGAAAACATAGAAGATGGTGACCTTTTTATCAACTCAAGACATCAATGCTATCAACTCAGGCCATGTGGAGACCATTTGCTTGATGTCTAAGATATAAAGTCCGAAAAGCCTTGAGAATACTGGGTTTCATAAAAAGAAAGTGAATCTGTCAACTCGACTTAAGCCCTCGATATGTGTTTGTTGGAACATATCGAGGGCTTTTTTGGACTAAGATTGAGCTTAAAACTAGGTAAGGTTGAGGAGCCAGAATAGAAGGATTTATAGGGTAGAGGAGATAGGATGGATGTACATTATACTTTAAGCATGGTCATCCCTTAAATGTAGTAACGCCAGATTTTTGAGTTATTTGATGTCTAAGCTTAATCAAAAAGTGTCAAAAAGTAGAA
>CAYFRE010000034.1:0-2786 GCA_964345455.1 uncultured Syntrophomonadaceae bacterium
GAAGGTCAGCGGATTGATAAAATGTGCCGCCCCGGGGGTCATGATCGCCTGGACCTCTTTCCCGTCGCGGACAAAGAGCCGGGCCAGCTCCGCCGACTTGTAGGCGGCGATACCCCCGGTAACCCCCAGTAGATACATCTTCATCTCAGCTCCCTTTACTTTGTTCTGCCGCGCCTGCTGCCCGCCGGCAGCTCGATCTCGATATCACCTTCATTGATCTCGTGAAGGGCCACGGTAACCTCTTTGCGGGAGCCACACTCGATTACCGGCCTGGCCCCGTTGCGCAGCTGACGTCCCCGCTTCGCGGCGGCTATGACCAGGGTATACTTGCTGTTCACCTGCTGCAGCAGTTGATCGATCGAGGGATAGATCACCTTTCTTCACCTCCCCAGCCGGGCGGCCTGGCGCCGCGGCTGACTCTGCATTTTTCAGCATCCATGATCGTGCTGATCGCGGCGGCCGTTTTCTCGACCCGGTTGTTGATCACCAGGTAGTCATAATGATGGTAGGCCGCCACTTCTTGTTGCGCCGCCTGCAGGCGCCGTTTGATGTGCGCCTCGTCTTCGGTGGCGCGGCCGGTAATGCGCATGCAGAGAGCCTCCATCGAGGGCGGCGCCATAAATATGAGGACAGCCCCGGCCAGCCGCCGGCGGACCTGGAGAGCGCCCTGCACGTCAATTTCCAGCAAAAGATCCCTTCCCCGGGCCAGGTTCTCCTCTACTGTCTCTTTTAGCGTCCCGTAATAATGGCCGTGTACGACCGCCCACTCCAGAAACGCACCTTTTGAAATCAATTTTTGAAACCGGGCCGGCGTGGTAAAATCGTAATTCCGTCCCGCCACTTCTCCGGGCCGGGGCGGGCGGGTCGTCAGCGATATGGAAACCTGTAATGACGGCCGGTAGAGGAGAAGCTGCTTGCAGACAGTCCCCTTGCCTACTCCCGAAGGACCGGAGAGAACAAACAGCAGCCCTGCGGCCATTGCTCATCCTCCTGGATCAAATTATTTAGCTGCCCTCTTCGCTTGATTCAGCGCGAGCTTGCAAGCGGTGCCGCACCGTCTCGGGCTGCACCGCCGAAAGGATGACGTGGCTGCTGTCAGCGATGATCACCGCCCGGGTGCGGCGCCCGTAAGTGGCATCAATCAAGATCCCCCGGTCCCTGGCTTCACTGATCAGCCTTTTAATCGGCGCCGATTCGGGGCTGACGATGGCGACAATCCGCTCCGCCGAAACGATATTCCCGAATCCGATGTTAATCAACTTTGTGGACACCTTCACCAGACCTCTTTTCTCCTTTTCTTTATTCGAGATTTTGAATCTGCTCCCGCATCTTCTCCAGTTCGGTTTTCATTTCCACCGCCAGGGCGGCAAGCCGGTAATCTTGCGACTTGGATCCGACCGTGTTGATTTCGCGGAAGATCTCCTGGGCAATGAAATCAAGGCGCCGGCCAGCGGGGCTTTCGCCGCGCAGGGTCCCGCCAAAGGCCTCCAGGTGGCTTCTCAGCCTGACCGTCTCTTCGTGGATATCCAGCCGTTCGGCCAGGACGGCGCACTCCATGAGCACCCTGCTCTGATCAAAATGGGCTCCCAGCATCTCGGTGAGTCTGCTCTCCAGGCGCAGCTTCTGCTCCTCCAGGGTCTCGGGAGCGAGGGCGGCCAACTCTTCCACCAGTTCTCCGATTCGCCCCAGCCGCGCCTCCAGGTCCCGGGAAAGGTTGCTCCCCTCCTCTTTTCGCTGCTCCACCAGGCTCTCCAGCGCCTCCTGCAGCGCTTTCTCCAGGAAGGGCCAGAGGAACTCATCGCCGGGCGAAGCTCCCGGCAGCTGCAAAACATCGGGCAGCTGGATCAGCTCTCCCACGCCGGTATTCAGGGGCAGGCCGAAGCGCTCCGCCAGCTCTTGCAGGGCCCGGTAATAGGCGGCCGCAAGTTCTTCGTTTACCACAATCTCTTCTTTGCCGGCCGGCGAACCGCTCAGGGTAATATTTACTTCGATCCGCCCCCGCCGGATCTCTTTCTGGAGCAGGCGGCGGATGCGGTCTTCAAAAAAGTATAGCTCCCGGGGAATCCGTAAAAAGAAATCTGCGTACCGGTGATTAACCGAGCGCAGCTCGGCGGTAACGCTGAAAGCCCCTCCGGAGCAGCTGCCCCGGCCGTAACCGGTCATACTTCTGAGCAAAATAGTTTGACCTCTCTTTCGCTGACTGATCAGGCTGCGGCAGCGGCGATTGCCTGCCGTTCCCGCCCATGCCTTGAAAGATACCGTCCCCAACCTGGCGCAAACGGTGTAAATTGCTCCGGCATCCTGTCTCTGTTTATCTTAACACCTGGGAAAGTCGAACTCAAGAGTATTTGGAGATGAGCGGCCTCTTTTTTCCAGGATAACCGGAAAATAATTGTTTGATCAACGAGAATAGGAGATCCGCCAGGGCGGGCAGGAAGGCGGCGGCACAGGCAATTGTCCATTCGCCGGCAGAGAGAGGCACGGTGCCGAAAAAAACACGAAAAAGGGGATGGTGAATGACGGCTGCCATGAGGAGACAGGATGAGAGCACAGCCCCGTCGAGAAGGAAGTTGCGGCGGCGGCGCCTTGAAAAAGGGGCTCCTTCGCTGCGGCAGTCGTAAACATAGACCAGCTGCGCCATGATCAGGGTGGCAAAGGCGATTGTTCGCGCCTTCGCCAGCGCCTCTCCGGAAACCAGGGTCAGTCCAAAGAGCGATACGGTCACCGTCCCGATCATGATGCCGCGCAGAAGCAGCTTGCCCCACAAACCGCGGCTGAAAAGCCCC
>CAYFRE010000034.1:2796-8604 GCA_964345455.1 uncultured Syntrophomonadaceae bacterium
ATCGCGGCGGCGCGGCGGAAGCTCCATCAGCGTTTCCTCGGGAGGATCCACGCCCAGCGCCAGGGCGGGGAGACCGTCGGTGACCAGATTGATCCATAAAATCTGGATCGGCCGCAGCGGCAACGGCAGCCCCCCAAGAATAGCCAGAAACATGGTCAGCACTTCCCCGGTATTGCAGCCCAGCATGAAGCGGATAAATTTACGGATGTTGCTGTAGATGCTGCGCCCCTCTTCCACCGCGGCCACGATGGTGCTGAAATTATCGTCAGCGAGAATCAGCGAAGCGGCTTCGCGGGTCACATCGGTCCCCGTGAGCCCCATGGCGATCCCGATATCGGCCTCTTTTACCGCCGGAGCATCGTTGATCCCGTCCCCGGTCATGGCCACCACCTCGCCGCGCTGCTTGAGGGCGCGGACAATGCGCAGCTTGTGCAAGGGGCTGACCCGGGCAAAAACCTGCACCCGGCCGATGATCTGCCGCAGCTGCCGGTCGTCGAGTGCATTGAGCTCCCGCCCCATCAGCACCTTGCCGCCCGGTTGAAGGATCTCGAGGCGGCGGGCGACAGCTTCGGCGGTGGAGCGGTGATCGCCGGTAATCATGACCACGCGGATGCCGGCCCGCCGGCAGAGGCGGATCGCCGGCAGCGCTTCGGGACGCGGCGGGTCCTCGAGCCCGAAGAGGCCCGCCCAGACCAGATCCCGCTCGAACCTATCCGCATTATTTGCAGGGTGCTCCGCAGGCGCGGCGGCATTATTTGCCGGTTCAGCTCCCGGAGGCAAATCCCGGAAGGCCACCGCCAGCGGGCGCAGCGCCAGCCCGGCCATGATCTCGAGTTCAGCCAGCAGTTCCCGCCGTTTCGCCGCGTTCAACGGCACAATACTATTCTTTTCAGAACGGTAGTAACGGCAGCGCTCGAGCACAATTTCCGGCGCTCCCTTGAGCAGGAGCCGGCACCTGCGGCCACGGCCGCGCTGGATCACGCTCATCATCTTCCGTTCCGGAGAAAAGGGATGCTCCTTCTCTCTCAAGCGCAGATCGGGATTGATCCCGACCGCGGAGGCGGCTTCAAGAAGAGCGGTCTCGGTGGGGTCGCCTTTAAATAAAGCGCCCTCACGATAGGCGTTGTTGCACTGTGCGGCAATATTAAGCGAGAAACCGAGCGGTTCGTCAGGATGTAATACCGCCTTTTTCCAGACGCCCCCTCCTTCTTTTTTAAGCATGAACCGTCCAGATTCAAACTTGTAAAGACGGCCGCCGGTGAAAATCCGGTTTACACTCATCTTGTTTTCGGTAAGGGTACCAGTCTTGTCGGAACAGATCACGGTGGCCGAGCCGAGTGTTTCCACCGCCGGAAGCCGTCGGACGATGGCCCGGCGGCGAATCATCCGCTGCACTCCCAGGGCCAAGGAGACGGTAACAATGGCCGGCAGCCCCTCGGGGATGGCGGCGACGGCCAGGCTGACGCCGGCCATGAACATGGCGTAAGGCGGTTCGCCGCGGATCACCCCGAACAGGGTCATCCCCGCGCAGACCGCCAGGCAGGCCCAGACCAGGATTTTACCGAGACGGGCCAGCCGCGCCTGCAGGGGGGTGACGCTGCGCTCCGCCTCTTTGATCATGTGGGCAATCCGGCCGATTTCTGTCTTCATCCCCGTGGCCACGGCCACGCCCATCCCCCGCCCCGCGACTACCTCGGTGCCGCTGAAAGCCATGTTCCCGGCATCACCCGGAGAAGCGGCGGCAAAAGGGAGAGCTCCGGTCTTTTTGAAGACGGCAGACGATTCCCCCGTCAGCGGCGCCTCGTTGACCGTAAGAGTCTGCGCCTCTATCAGACGCAGATCGGCGCAGACCCTGTCGCCTGCCTCTAGATAAACAAGGTCACCGGGCACAACATCCGCGGCGGCAACAATTCGCTGTCGCCCTTCCCGCAGCACCCGGGCCCGCGGCGCGGCCAGTTTTTGCAGGGCTTCCAGGGAGCGTTCCGCGCGGTACTCCTGGATCAACCCGAGAACGGCATTGAGCAGAACGATCACCAGGATGGTGAGAGCATCTGAAATTTCCCCCAGCAGCGCCGCCAGCAGGGTGGCCCCCAGCAGAACCAGAACCATGAAGTCCTTGAACTGGTTTAAGAAGAGCAGCGGCAGGGAAATGCGGGAGGCTGCAGCCAGGAGATTCTCTCCCCAGCGGCGGCGCCGCTTTTCCACTTCTCTTTCCGTCATTCCTGCTTCCGGAAGCGTTCCCAGCCGGCTGCAAACCTCGCCGGCGCTCAAGGTAGTCCACTCGGAAAACACAGCGGGCCCCCTTTCGGCATTCAACTTCTACATTGATATGCCTCCGGAAGCACGCTGATGACTTGTTCAAACTAGGCCTTGCTTTTGTAATTGTAGAAACCCCGGCCTTTTTTCCGTCCCCACTCTCCCCGGACATATTTCTCGACTACCGACGGCGAAGGCTTCTCGGCGGGGTCGCCGGTCTCCTGGTAGCGCTCCATGGCGATATGGTAGCTCAGATCGATGCCGGTCAGGTCCATCAGGGTAAAGGGCCCCATGGGGTGCCCCAGGGCGTTCACCACGGCGCTGTCAATATCCTCGGCGGAGGCGACACCGGTGTCCAGCAGGAAAAGAGCCTCGTCCATGATCCGGCGCAGGATCCGGTTTACCAGGAAGCCGTAGATCTCTTTGTGCAGCAGCACCGGTTTCTTCCCCATCTTCACGGCCAGCTCCATCACCGCCCCGGCGGTCTCCTCCGCCGTGTGCGGACCCTTGACCACCTCGACGCACTTCATGACCAGGGCAGGATTGAAGAAATGCATGTTGCAGACGAGTTCAGGACGGCCGGTCTCGGATGCCAGCAGGGAGCTGACAAAGAACGAGCTGTTCGTGGCCAGAATTGTCTGCGGGGGGCAAAGCCGGTCCAGCCGGCGGAAAAGCTCTTTTTTCAAGTCCAGCTTCTCCGTAACCGCTTCAATCACAAAATCTGCATCCTTGACCCCCTCTTCCAGGCTTTCAACAAAGCGCAGCCGCGCCTCCGACTCGCGTGCGCTCTCCTCGGAGAGTTTCCCCTTGGCCACCCGGTCGGGGAGATATTTTTTCAGAAAAGACTCCGCTTTCTGGAGCTGCTCCGTGCTGACATCGATACAGCTCGTCTCCAGGCCGGCCAGGGCGCAGCAGATGGAGATCTGATGACCCATATTCCCCGCTCCGACAACCGCAACCCGCTTCACCTCACCTGTCATTCAGACAACCTCCCTTTTCATTATTAGATGCCTCTTTAATTATATCACATATCAATCTTTTCAGAATATACCGCCCATACAGGGGGGCAGGAAGCAAGAAATCAGAAGCAAGAAGGTGTTTGGGGCGACCCATGGGTCGCCCCTACGACTGAACGCGAAGATGTTCTCAAGCCGACCTCCCCCTTGTGGTAATTGAAGAGAAGTGTATACTGTACTGTAGATAAGCAGATCTTGGAAGGTGGGGCAGATGACATTTGATACCCTGACAATGACGGCGGTGGCCGGAGAACTGCAGGAGCTGGTGCGGGTGCGGGTGCAGCGGATTATTCAGCCGTCGCGCGAAGAGATCGCCCTCTCGTTCTATCATGCCGGAGAGGAATACAGCCTGCTGCTTTCATCCCATCCGCATCACTCAAGGGTCCACCTGACCCGGCAGAGGTATCGCCGCCCGGAGCAGCCCCCTCCCTTCTGCATGCTCCTGCGGAAGTACCTTGCCGGCGCGCGGATTTCCTCCGTCTTCCAGCCTCACCTGGAGCGAGTCCTCATGCTGCACTTCGAGGCGCACGAGGGGCTGCCTCCGGTAAAGCTTATCGCCGAGATCATGGGGCGGCGAAGCAACATTGTGCTGGTCGACCGGGACGGCATGATCCTGGGAGCGGTCAAAACCGCCACCCGGGAGCAGAACCCGCGGCGCGCAATCATGCCGGGGCTGCCCTACGCAGAGGTGCCCCCGCAGCTGAAGCTGGATCCGGGGGCGGTGGAAACGAAGACGCTGGCCGCGGCAATGCTGCCCCTGCTGGCGAATGGGAGCAGCCCGGAGAAGGCGCTGCTGAAGACAGTGTGCGGGATCAGCCCCCTGGCCTCCCGGGAGCTGATTTACCGCAGCGACTGGGATGATCAGGCGCCCGGGGGCTCGATCGAGCGGCTCGTCCGCGCACTGAGAGAGCTTTTCAGCGGGGGCGGCACGAACGAGGCCTGGCTGCTCCCTGAATTGAATATCTACGCTCCTTACCCGGTAACACACCTTCAGGACGCCGCCGTGCAAAAATTTGCGCGAATGAATGAACTGCTGGATCACTTTTACGGAAACCTGGGCCGGGTGGAAGAAGAACGGATCCTGCAGGGGCAGCTCCGCTCAAGGGTGAACCGCCGGAAAACGCAGCTGGAGCGGAAAATGAAGCAACAGGAAGAGGAGCTGCAGCGGGCCGGGGAGGCGGATCGTTACCGCATTTACGGAGAGACGCTGCTCACCTATGCCGCCATGGTCAGCCGGGGGGCGGATGAGACCACCCTGCCCGATCTTTATCACCCGGAAGAGACAATCACCATTCCCCTGGATCCGTCCCTTGACGCCGGCGGAAACGCCCAGAAATATTTCCGGATCTACCGCAAGGTCAGCAACAGCCGGAAGCACCTGAAAAAACAGATCCGCAGGCTGCGGGAGGAGCTCGCATACTGCCGGGAGCTGCTCTACACAATTGAGCGGGGCGGCCACGCCTCGCTCACGGAGATCCGCGAAGAGCTGGTGGAATCCGGATACATGAAGCCCGCCTCCAAGGGAGGCTTGAGCCGGAAGAAGAAGCAGCGCCGGGAGACACCGCAGCCCCTCTCTTTTAAAGCTTCCTCGGGAAGCAAGATCCTGGTCGGGCAGAATAACCGCCAGAATGATTACCTCACCTTCAAAATAGCCGCCAGGCGTGACATCTGGCTGCATGCGCATGGACTGCCGGGAAGCCATGTGATCATCAAAGGGGCCCCCGGACCGCCTGCGGAATCAGATCTCCAGGAGGCGGCGCTGCTGGCGGCTTATTACAGCCGGGGCCGGGATCAATCCGCCGTGGCGGTTGATTACACGAAGGTGCGCTACCTGCGGCGCTCTCCAGGCGGCAAACCGGGATTTGTCCTCTACGATCATTTTGAAACAGTTACGGTGAACCCGCGTGACGAAAAAGTCGGACGGCTCCTGGAGCAGCAGGCAGCTTTGAAAAAGGAGGGCCGGGGAGGATTTAACAAATAAGCATATATCATCAGAACCGTCCCCCTGATATATATATCATCAGAACCGTCCCCCTGATATACGCAGCAGGCGCAAGCCGGCGCGGAAGTCGGGCGGCAGGGGAGCGGAAAATTCAAGCCGCCGCCCGCTGCGCGGATGGGTAAAAATGATGCGGCGAGCGTGGAGAGCCTGCCCCCGGCAGAGCGGCGGAGGCAAATCGGGAGTGCAGCCGGGCCCGTAAAGCGGATCGCCGGCAACCGGATGCCTGATAAAGCTCATATGAACCCGCACCTGGTGGGTGCGGCCGGTCACCAGGCTTACCTTGAGCAGGCTGAAAGAGCCGAGGACGGCAATGACGCGGAAGCGGGTTGTCGCTTCTCTTCCTCCGGGGACCACCGCCATGCGCCGGCGGTGACGCGGATGGCGGCCCACCGGCGCTTCGATCCTTCCCGCCGCGGGGCTGACCTTCCCGTGGACCAGGGCGATATATTCCCGCCGCACGGTGCGCGCCCGCAGCTGCGCAGCCAGGGCAGCGTGGCTGAGATCATTTTTCGCGGCGAGCAGCAGACCGGTTGT
>CAYFRE010000034.1:8614-17774 GCA_964345455.1 uncultured Syntrophomonadaceae bacterium
CAGGCGGTGAACGATCCCGGGACGGTGCGTCCCGCCGGCGGTGGAGAGGGTCCCGCAATGATACAGCAGCGCATTCACCAGGGTACCGCTGTCGTGTCCCGGTGCGGGGTGGACAACCATCCCCCGTGGTTTGTTGATCACAAGGAGATCATCATCCTCATATACAATATCCAGTGGAATCCGCTCGGGCAGGGGCCGCAGAGGCCGCGGCTCCGGAAGGTTAACCGCCACGGTGTCGCCATTTTGCAGGCGATAGTTCTTGTCGGAGCAGGGAAGATCATTGATCTGAACGGCTCCAAGGGCGATCAGCTTCTGCACCCTGCTGCGGGAAAGGCCGGACCTCACACCGGCCAAAAAGATATCCAGGCGCCGCCCGGCATCCGCCAGGGCTGCGGTAAACTCCAGTCTTTCCGCCAACAGTCCACCCCTCATTCAAAATGAAGGCCGGCCCTTTCACGGCGCCGGCCCGGTTGATTTATTTTCGCAAAGCGTTCCTGCTTTTATGCGGCGCTACGGAAAAAAGATAAAGCATCACCGTCAGGGAAACGATCGCCAGTCCCAGGCTGAACAGCTGGGCCAGGGTCAATCCCATCCAGACGATCGCCTCTTCGCGGAAAAATTCGGTGGTAAAACGAAGTATTCCGTAAAAGGCGCACAGGGCCACCAGGTTAAAACCGGTATAGGGACGGAATCGCTGCATTAACTTTAGAATAATAAAGATGATCAGGCCACCGGCGGCGGCATAAAGCTGGACCGGGTGGCGGGGAAGGCTGTCCACGGTGGGCATGGCCACCGCCCATGGAACAGTGCTGACCCGGCCGTAACAGCAGCCGTTCAAGAAACAGCCAATCCGGCCGAAGGCATAGCTGAGGATAAAATAAGGCGCGGCCAGGTCGGTAAATTTGAAGAAATTGATCTTGCGCCAGCGGCACCACAGTACCAGGGCGAGGACACCACCCAGGAAGGCGCCGTAAAATGTTAGTCCCTCAAAGCGGGCAAAGAAGATATCCTGCCAGCGGCCCCGGTAATATTCCCAGTTCAAAATTACGTAAAATATCCGCGAGCCCAGCAGCCCCCCAACCACGGCAACAATGATTGCCTCGAGCGTATTGTCAGGGTCGATCCCCTGGCGAGAAGATTCCCGGGACATTAAGATCGCGGCGACGAGGACGGCCAGTGAAATCATGGCTCCGTAAGAGTAAACCGGCAAATTACCAATGTGAAAGAGAATCCGGTGCATCTGCTCATCTCCCCATACTATTGATCACACTACTTCGAGCGGCTCTCCAGGGATGGAGCGATCCGCCAGAAAGCAAACAAGAATATAATCACCCCGAGAACAATGGCCGTGTCGGCCATGTTGAAGATCGGCGGAAAAAACTTGATATCGATAAAATCAATTACACTGACGTTGCGCACCCGGTCGATTAAGTTCCCCAGGGCTCCGCCCAGCTGCAGCGCCAGGCCCAGCCGCAGGAGAGTATACCCGGCCGGGAGAACCCGGTAATAATAGATGATCATGCCCATGACGACCAGGGTGACGATGATAAAGAAAACGGTCCGGTAAGGGAACAATCCGAATGCCGCCCCGGGATTCCGGACATAGGTGATCGCCAGAAAATTATCGATTAAGGGGATCGACTGGCCCACATCCATCTTAGAGGCAACAAGATACTTGGAAAACTGATCCACGGCCACAACCGCAACCACAATCAAAAAGAGGCGCAATCCCTTCCCCCCCGGCACTTCATACCTGAGAGCTATTCTATCACAGCAGTGCCGCGGAAAACAAGCCAACCGGGCTAATCGGGAAGCTGGTTACGATGATCCTCGTTGGTAAGGCTGTCGACCTCCTCAACCAGACCGGTCTCCTCATCCTCGAGCGCATCTTCAAAAATCCGGGGACGCTTGTTGTGCCGCGCCACCTCCTGCCAGAAATCTTCGCTGTCAAATCCCGGATCGCCGAAGAACCCGGTCCGGGTAAAGGGGTGGCGCAGCAGCTCCTCTTCGACCGGGCGGCGGCCGGCATCAGCGGCGACCCGCTCTTCGTATTCCCGGCAGGAGAGGCAAAGAGGCGCTTCCGGGACCGCTTCGAGCCTGTCTGCAGAGATCATCTCGCCGCAGCGAAGGCAGAGTCCGTAAGTGCCGGCATCGATCCGCGAGAGCGCCTCCTCGACCTGGCGGAGCTGGCTGGAGCGGAGCTCCCTGAGAGAAAGATCCTTGCTCCGCTCAAAGTTTTCCGTGCCCAGATCGGCGGGATGGTTGTCGGCAAAGGAGAGATCGGTAACGCTCTCGCGCATGCCGATTCCCCGCGCCCGGGAAGAGCTTTCGCCCAGTTGTTCGAGCAGCAGCCTTCGCGTCCCTCTCAAAGCGGCGGCATGTTTTTCCCATTTAACGGCCATCTGATATCTCATCCTTTCATCTGTTGGTTGACAATCTTGACCAGCTCAGCGATAAAATCTCCGATCAGCGGCAAGTTCAGCACGACCAGGCGCTGCAGGAAATAGATCAGCAGGGCCGCCAGCAGAGTCGCCCCCAGCGCGAATCCAAGGCCCCTGGCAATACCGCCGGTGAAATTGACCAGGATATAGCGCCGGGGGTTGTTCAACAGGCTGATATACTCGGCCAGGTTGAACCTCTCCAGATCCTGTGACAGGCGGGCCAGGCGGACAATCAGGCGCCGCTGGAGCTGCCGTTGCAGGTAACGCTCATCATCCTCTGACCGGTGTTCATCGCTCAACAGTCTTGCCTCCCTGATCAATCATATGTTTTCCCATGGCGTCAAAAAAATTGCTTTGACGATAGCAAGCAATATGCTCTCGTATTTGATGTCAGCGAAGGTGTACCGGCCTCTGTCAAGGTAAATATTACCGGTATATCCAAGGGGATCATGAAGCCTTTGCGAATTAAGCTGAACTGAACAAGTTGGTGAGCCGTTTTTAGGCATAGCCCGGTTATTACATAACTCTTCCAGCTGTAAAGACGAGGTGCGCCTCACCCGGATTCCTTCAAATATTTTGACAAAGATGATCTGCTTGCGTTAAAATACGGTTACATATAAATCCATACCGGTTTTTACCGGTATTTTTCGAGCGGAGGAGATTATTTTGTGGCGCCGTACAATCTGGATGCTCGCAGGCGGCATCACCGTGGTGATCCTCATTCTTATCGGGACCAATTTTTACCTGGATCTACTCTGGTTTAAGGAGCTCCAGTTTGAGGGGGTTTTCTGGACGCAGTACCTGGCCCGCTGGGGTTTTCGTCTGGCAGCCTGGCTATTCCTGTTCGCTTTCCTCTATGTGAACTTTCTTTTTGCCCGCCGCATAATCTTACGCTTCCCCAACCTGGCCCTGCGGGAACAGCTCATGGCCGGCGGCTATCTCCGCCTGTTCACCCCGCGGCGCCTGACCGTCTTCTTCCTGGTCCTGGCCGCATTCCTATCCTTTGTTTTATCCGGCTACACCGCCGGCCACTGGATGGATCTGCTACGTTTTATCCACGCCGAGCCGTTTAACAGCGCCGACCCCGTCTTCGGCCTGGACATTGCCTTTTACGTGTTCAAACTTCCCCTCTACCGCTTTATCTACGGCTTCCTGATGATCTCTGCCGTGATCAGCCTTATCCTGGTGGGAATTATCTATATAATGATAAATCTTCCCACTCCCGCGGGGCGCCGCTGGATGCTGCCCGCCGGGAGCGGCCTTGCTCATATCAGCGTGCTGCTTGCCGCTGTATTTGCCTTGAAAGCGTGGGATTACCGCCTTAAGCAACTTGAACTGCCCCTTTCCGAGCGGGGCATGGTTTTCGGGGCCGGCTATACCGATATTCACGCCAATTACCCGGTTTTGTTGGCCCTGATGTTCCTGGCTGCCCTGGTCGCCCTCCTCTGCCTGGCAAACCTTTTTCTGCGCCAGACCAGGCTCCCGGTATACGGAATCCTGGTCCTGACCGGTATCTCTCTCCTGGGCGGCCTGGCTTATCCGGCGGCTATACAGAAATTCGTGGTTGAGCCGAGCGAGTTCAGCTACGAGGAAGAATACCTGGCCCACAATATCGCCTTCACCCGGCAAGCCTACGGCTTTGATAATTTTTCCACACAGCAATACCCGGCCGGAAATGAGCTAACCTGGGAGGATCTCCAGGAAAACCCGGGCACGATCAACAACGTGCGCCTGTGGGACTACCGCCCGCTCAAGAACACCTTCAACGAGCAGCAGGCGATCCGCCCATACTACCGTTTTCAAAATGTCGATATCGACCGCTACACCGTGGACGGCGACTACCGCCAGGTGATGCTGGCCGCCCGCGAGCTGGATAAAGAGGCACTGGACGAGCAGGCCCAAACCTGGGTAAACCTGCATCTGCAGTATACGCACGGCTACGGCGTCACGGCCAGTCCTGTCAACGAGGTCTCCCCCGAGGGGCTGCCCCGTTATTTTCTCGGAGATATCCCGCCGTCCGGTACAATCACTCTGCAGAACCCGTCCATCTATTTCGGTGAGCTGACGAATGATTATGTCATCGTCAACACCGACACCAGGGAATTCCACTATTCCACCGCCGGAGATGAAAACACCTTCACCGCTTACGAGGGCGAAGGAGGCATTCCCCTAAACTCGTTGTGGCGGCGGCTCCTCTTTGCTTTGAAGTTCGGCGAGTACAGGATCCTCGTCTCCGGGGAGCTGAACAACGACAGCCGCATCCTTTTCGACCGGCACATCCGTACCCGGGTCGAAAAAATCGCCCCCTTTCTCCATTACGACGGCAACCCCTATATCGTCATCCACGACGGGCGCCTCTTCTGGATCCAGGACGCCTATACCGTCACCAACCGCTATCCTTACGCGGCGCCGCACGGCTCGATCAACTATATCCGCAATTCGGTTAAGGTCGTGGTCGACGCCTACCACGGCAGCATCAAGTTCTACCTGATCGACGGCGCCGACCCCCTGGCCGAAAATTATAACCGTATTTTCCCCGGCCTCTTCACCCCGGCCGGAGAGATGCCGGAGGGACTGCTCGAGCACCTGCGCTACCCCGTGGACCTGTTCCAGATCCAGTCCCGCATGGTCACCCTCTACCATGTCACCGATCCAAACACCTTCTATGCGCGTGAAGATCTCTGGAACGTGCCCATGGAGCACTACTTCGGCCAGGATCAGCCGATGGAGCCCTACTACACCATCTTGCAGCTGCCCGGTTACGCGGAGACCGAATTTGTTTTGATCCTGCCCTTCACTCCGAGCAACCGGAACAATATAATTGCCTGGATGGTGGCCCGCTGCGACCAGCCCAATTACGGGGCGGTCGAGCTGTTCCTCTTTCCCAAGGAGAAAGTGGTCATGGGACCGAAGCAGGTAGAAAACAGGATCGACCAGAGCACCGAAATCTCGGCCGAATTCACCCTCTGGAGTCAGGCCGGTTCCAATGTCATTCGCGGCAACCTGCTCGTGCTGCCGATCAACGGGTCTCTTCTCTATGTCGAGCCCATCTTCCTGGAAGCGGAAGGAGGAGGGCTGCCCGAACTGGCCCGCGTGATCGTGGCCTACCAGGAGACGGTGGTCATGGAAGAAACGCTGGAGCAGGCTCTGGAGAGCATTTTCGGTGAGCGCGGGGAACTGCCTCCCGGGGCTCCGCCAAGCGGGCCGGAGGAACCGGTTGAGCCTGTTGAGCCGGGCACGATCACCGATCCGGACATCGCTTCCCTGATCAAGCAAGCCCGGCAGCTGTTCGACCAGGCTCAGCAGCGCCAGCGCGAAGGCGACTGGACCGGCTACGGCGAGGCCATCGGGGAGCTGGAGAAGGTGCTGAACGAACTATCCACCCTGACCCGGTAGGGGCACAACGTGCCCCGCCTGCTTTTTAGCCCAGGTTAATAAAGCGGAGAGGTTTTATAACAATAAGAGGAAAAATGCCTTAGAGCGGGTGAACCTGTCTCTCCGTCCATCGGCTAGACTGATCCCCCATCTCCCCGGCTCAGTATTTACACGTAGTTCACATCCACGATAAATGAAAGGCAAAGATCCTTCGGGCTCCGCCCTCTGGATGACAAATACGCTCCGCCCTCTGGATGACAACAATGGCGGTGCTTTCATAGCAATGGCAGGGAGACGCGTTCAGAGAGCATTTTTTGTCATCCTGAGCGAAGCGAAGGATCTCCGAACCACAGTTTCTTTGTAAGAACAAAACCTCTCGATCTGAAAAAGAAGCGCTTTCATAGCAATGACAGACGCATTGCCATAAGAGGAAGTATACCCTATGCCTCAGGTAAAACAGATCTGCCGTCCCCCGGCTAGGTGTTGAGCAGGGAACGGCAGCGGGGACAGAGTTCGCCTTCGGCTGCCGCAGCGTAGATCCAACAGCGGGGGCACTTGGCGGCAGGCGCCTTTGCCACCATCAGCTTAAGCGGCAGCTCCTGGCCTTCCTGCGCCTCCGGCGGCACCTGATTCAGACCTTCGCGGAGCCCCACCGAGGAGACGATGAAAATTTCCGCCAGCTGTTCCCGGTATTGCCCGAGAAGCCGGTAAAGATCGCCGTCCGCCCAAACAGTGAGGGCCGCTTCGAGCGAACCGCGGATCAGCTTCTCCCGGCGCGCTTCTTCGAGAACCCTGGTGACCTCTTCGCGCACCGACAGCAGCTTATCCCAGCGCCGTTCCAGCTCCGGATCATCCCATTCCGTGTCTGCTTCCGGCCAGCCGGCCAGCTGGACGCTGGGCAAACGCTCGCCGGGCAGCTGCTGCCAGAGCTCTTCGGCGGTAAAGGTGAGCACCGGGGCCATCAGCCGGGTAAGGCTCTCCAGGACGGTCATCATCACCGTTTGGACGGCCCGCCGCGCCGGGTCATCCGCCGCCGAGCAGTAAAGGCGGTCTTTCTGCACATCGAGATAAAAATTGCTCAGGTCCACGGTGCAAAAATTATGCAGCGCCTGGTAGACGATGTGGTAGGCGTTTTCTTCATAGGCCTGCGTGACCCGCTTGATCAGCCGGCCGAGCCGCTGCAGCATCCAACGGTCGAACTCCGCCAGAGAGCGGTAATCAACCGCCTCTGTTGACAGGTCGAAATCAAAACAGTTCCCCAGCAGAAAACGGCAGGTATTGCGGATCTTCCGGTAAACCTCGGAAAGCTGCTTCAAGATCTCCGGTGAGAGGTGGATATCGCTGGTGTAATCGGCCGAGGCCACCCAGAGGCGCAGGATATCGGCGCCGTTCTCTTCGATGATCTCGGCCGGGGCAATGACGTTGCCCAGCGATTTGGACATCTTTCTGCCCTCGCCGTCGACCACCCAGCCATGACTGAGCACGGCGCGGTAAGGCGGCTCGCCGCGCGCCGCCACCGCCGTAAGCAGCGACGAATGAAACCAGCCGCGATACTGGTCGCTCCCCTCGAGATAGAGGTCCGCCGGCCAGCGCAGCTCCGGGCGACCCTCGAGAACGGCAAAATGGCTCGTTCCGGAATCGAACCAGACATCCATGGTGTCGCGCTCCTTACGGAAGGAGTCGCCGCCGCAGCCGGTGCATTTGAAGCCGGGCGGAAGAATCTCGGCAGCCTCCCGGACATACCAGGCATCGGAGCCCTCCCTGGCGAAAAGGCGGGCTACCGCGTCGATGACCTGCGGATCGATGATCGCCTCACCGCAACCCTCGCAGTAGAAGATGGGGATGGGCACGCCCCAGATCCGCTGGCGCGAGATGCACCAGTCCTGCCGGTCCGCAATCATGTTGTGGATCCGCTCCTCGCCCCAGGAGGGGGTCCACTTGACCCTGCGAACGGCTTCGAGGGCCTCCCTGCGGAAGCCGTCAATGGAGGCGAACCACTGCTCCGTGGCCCGGAAGAGAACCGGGTCCTTGCAGCGCCAGCAATGTGGGTACTGATGCTCAAATGAAGATGCTTTCAGCAAAACCCCTTCGCCTTCCAGCGCCCGGATCACCGCCTCGCCGCCGGCCGTATAGGGCATTCCGGCAAATTCGCCCGCCTCGCCGGTGAAAATGCCGCGGTCGTCGATCGGGCTCAATACCGGCAGCCGGTAGAGCCGGCCCACGTCATAGTCCTCCAGACCGTGCCCCGGAGCGGTATGCACGCACCCGGTGCCCTGCTCCAGGGTGACGTGATCGCCCAAGATCAGGGGCGATTCCCGGTCGAAAAGAGGATGCCGGCAGACAATCCCCTCCAGATCCCGCCCTTTGAAGCGGCGCAACACTTTCCAGGGACCGCCGCCCAGCTCGGCGCTGACGCTTTCGAGCAGCCCGGCGGCAAGAAGATATCTTTCACCGCCCGCTTCTGCGAGCACGTAATCGAGATCCGGATGCAGGCAGATGGCCAGGTTGGCGGGGATGGTCCAGGCGGTCGTCGTCCAGATGGGGCAGAAGCAGCCCTCGGTCCCCCCGAGAAGGCCGCGGTCGTCAATCACCGGAAACTTCACATAGATCGAATCGGCCCGGTGATCGGCATATTCCACCTCGGCCTCGGCAAGGGCGGTTTCGCAGCGGGGGCACCAGTAGACCGGCCGGAGCCCCTTGTAGATATAGCCGCGCGAGGCCATCTCCCCGAAAACGGTGATCTGGCGGGCCTCGTAATCAGGGGCCAGGGTGAGGTAGGGATCTTCCCAGCACCCCCGCACCCCCAGGCGCCGGAACTGCTCCCGCTGGATGGCCACATACTCCAGGGCATATTCGCGGCACATCCGCCGGAACTCAAGCGGGGAGACCTCTTTCCGGTTGATCCCCCTGGTTTTGATGATCTGGTGCTCGATGGGCAGCCCGTGCGTATCCCATCCGGGCACATAAGGGCTGTCAAAACCGCGCATGGTTTTGTATTTAACCACAAAATCCTTGAGCACCTTGTTCAGGGCTGTGCCCATGTGAATATCGTTGTTCGCATAGGGCGGGCCGTCATGCAGGATAAACTGCGGCGCTCCCCGCCGCTGCCGGAGTACCCGGTCGTAGATATCTATTTTATCCCAGTAGCTCAATATTTCCGGCTCCCGCCGGGGCAGCTGCGCCCGCATGGGAAATTCCGTGCGGGGCAGATTCAATGTCTCGCGGTAATCCTTCATTTCGAATACCTCCTGCATCCCTGAAATATTAAAAAATCTCCTCCCTTTTCAGGGACGAGATGTCTCCCGCGGTACCACCCTCCTAGCCGCCGGACCGGCGCTGCCGCC
>CAYFRE010000035.1:0-17767 GCA_964345455.1 uncultured Syntrophomonadaceae bacterium
AGAGTGGGCAATTGCTATAATTATAAAGTCCCGAGAACCCCAAATCCCAATTATCCGCGTAAGCAACTTTTGGTAAAGCCATGACGAGAATACAGAGAAATACAATTTTTATTAAATTGCTGAAGTCATTGCCTCCTTTGTAAAATAATTACCGCTGCTAAACACAAAATTTTGTGTTGTCTATTTAATTTTAATATATACAATATTTGGGTTGTGTTGTCAAACTTTAGTAGGTGAAAGTATGTCTACTATGGAATCAAAGGGTATCTTTCCATTTAAAGTGTCTATTTTTTTGGGGCAAGCCCAGTTTCTTTTGCGACCGTTTTGCATCCAGGGTGAACCGTGTTAAAATAGTTTCAACAGAGATGAAATAACTGGAGTGGTGCCGGTGGAACGAATCGGAACGGTTATAGAAGATAAAGGCGAGACGGCGATAGTGCGACTGCGGCGCCACCTATCCTGTAAAAACTGCGGGCGCTGCGGCGGTCTTCTTGGCACCGAAGATAGACGGGACCATTATGCGGAAGTTTCAAACCCGATCCGGGCGCAGAGAGGACAGAGCGTACTTATCGAGATGGACGACCGGCGGGCGCTTTTTATCGCCTTTATGCTCTACCTGGTGCCCCTGGCCGGGCTGGTGGCGGGGATGGTCTTGGGTCTGAAACTTGCCGCTGTTTTTGGCTGGGAAGGCTACCGGGAGCTGGTTGCAGCAGGGATGGGCCTTCTTTTAATGGCGCTGATCTTCGGGGGAATTAGCCTCTGGGACCGCCGCGTCAAAAAGAGCGGCCGCTACCGGCCGGTGATTGCCGCGCTGGCTCAGGAAGAGCCTGCGGAAGCCGCCGATTGATCCAAAAGAAAAATTGAGCCGGAACAACCTGTCCTTGCCCGAGCCCCGGGGAACTATTCGAGCGGTTAGCGGTCTGATCTAATGAGAAGACCGTTTGAGGAGGTTGATTTAATGCATCTTCACCGCATTATCAGAATAGGATTGGCCCTGCTCTTAATGGCGGTAATGCCGCTGCTGACCGGTTGTCAAGCAGTTGATCAGATTAGCTTTCTTCAGAAAGAGGTCTTTGCCGAACCGGCCGACCATGTCGATCAGAGGCTGGTTGAGGGAAACACAAAGTCTGGATTTAATATCTTCCGCGCTCTCTGTGAGAATGATCCCTGTGAGAATATATTTATCTCACCGGCCAGCATCTCCATGGCCCTGGCCATGACCGCAAACGGAGCCGCCGGGGAGACCTTCGAGGCGATGATGGAGGCGCTGCAGCTGCAGGATATGGATCTCACCGAGATCAACCGGGCCTTTGACGATCTGAAAAGCATCCTCCAGAACCCCGATCCCAGGGTGGAGCTGGCTGTAGCCAATTCCCTCTGGTCGCGCCGGTGAGTTTCCTTCAACGAAGATTTCCTGCAGCGCAACCGCGACTACTTTGATGCCGAGATCAGCGAGCTCGATTTCAACCTTCCCGAATCCGTCCGCGCGATCAATGGCTGGGTGAAGAAGCAGACCAGGGGTAAAATTACAGAGATAGTTGAAGGGCCCATCGATCCCCTGACCGTTATGTTCCTGATCAACGCCATCTATTTCCACGGTTCCTGGTCTGATGAATTCAATCCAGAGATGACCCGGGAAATACCATTTGAACTGCCGGACGGGAAGAGGAAGGATCACCCGGTGATGTTCCAGGAAGGCAGATATCGCTATTTCCAGGGAGAAGGCTTCGAGGCGGTCAGCCTTCCTTACGGGGAAAACAGGCGGGTGAGCATGGACATTTTCCTGCCGGTGCGGGATAGCTCCCTGGCGGACTTTTACGGGAAGCTGACCCCGGATAACTGGGCTGCCTGGCAGCTCTCTTTCAAAGAGATGGAAGGCGAGATCGGGCTGCCCCGGTTCAAGTTTGAATACGAGACTTCTTTAAAAGAGATCCTGAAAAAACTGGGGATGGGGTCGGCCTTTGATCCAAAGCGCGCCGATTTCAGCGGAATGCGCCCCGTCCCGCCGGAACTGTATATCAGCGAGGTTAAACATAAAACATACATTGACGTAAATGAAAAAGGGACCGAAGCGGCGGCGGTTACCTCGGTGGAAATGCGGGTGACATCCTTTCAGCCGGAAAACGAACGTTTCAGCATGGTTGTCGATCGGGCCTTCTTTTTCACCATTACCGATAATAAAACCGGGGCCATTCTCTTCATGGGCTCGGTTAACGAACCGTAGTTCCCCGGAGAAAGTTTTAGAAAATAATTCCATAAACGTTGTGGGGGACTGTCCCAAAAGTCGTTTAAGATGACTATTGTAGAGGCGGGGCATGCCCCGCCCAAACCTGACCCGTTTATCGCAGCCAACTTTCGCGTTCAATATTGCCATCAACGCGGGGCTGTCCAAAAGGGCAGCCCACTAGTGAGATTACCGCTGCTTGTATCGGTAGCTTCGTTTTCCTTTCACCCCTGTATCTGTTTTGTTTTCCGGTATTGGTTTGGGACGCCCCGGTGGGTCGCCCCTACCTTTTGGAAGAAACATATCCTCTGAATCCCATGACAAGTGGGACAAACAGGTACGTCCCTAGTGTCCCACAGACGAGTTTTTCCTTGCCCGAAGGAAATGTTCATGTTAAAATACAGGCAATTTACCTGCTCTCCAGGCTTCACCTGGTTTCATGTAGTCCACTTCCAGGAGTTTGTGGCGATAAAAAAATAGCTTAATGCAGGTAACAGCAATCTTGCTTCATCCATAAAATAGATATCAGAAACGGAGGAGAAGTTATGGCGAAAAAATACAGGGTGGCGGTAGTCGGCGCTACGGGCATGGTCGGCCAGACCATGATCAATGTCCTCGTGGAGCGGAATTTCCCCATGGCAGACCTGAAGCTGCTTGCTTCGGCCCGCTCCAAAGGCCTCAGGATCAAGGCGGGCGACCGGGAATATCCGGTGGAGGAGGCCCTGCCCCAATCCTTTGCCGGAATAGATTTCGCCTTTTTCAGCGCCGGTGAAGCGATCAGCAAGGAGCTGGCCCCGGAAGCGGTACGCCACGGCGCCGTGGTCATCGACAACAGCAACGCCTTCCGGATGGATGAAGGTGTGCCCCTGGTCATCCCGGAGGTTAACCCCGGGGCGGTTCATGATCACCGCGGCATCATCGCCAATCCGAACTGCTCCACCATCCAGATGGTTGTCGCCCTGCAGCCGCTGCAGCAGGCCGCCGGATTGAAAAGGGTGGTGGCGGCCACCTACCAGGCTGTCTCCGGGGCCGGCAAAGAGGCGGTGGATGAATTAAGGGAGCAGTGCCGCGCATACCTGGCCGGAGCAGAGGTCCCTACGGAATATATCCCCCATAAGGGCGCCGCCCGCAATTACCAGCTGGCCTTCAACCTGGTCCCGCAGCTGGATATCTTTCAGGAGGACGGATACTGCAAAGAAGAGATGAAGATGGTCCGGGAGACCCGGAAGATCATGGGCCTGCCCGACCTGCCTGTAACCGCGACGACGGTGCGCGTGCCGGTGAGCAACAGCCATTCCATGGCCCTGAACGTGGAGCTGCACTCCCCGTTGACCCCGCAGGAAGCCCGTGCGATCCTGGGGAAAGCGCCCGGAATGGCAATTATGGATGATCCCGCCGCCCTGATCTACCCGATGCCGCTTCAGGTCAGCGGGCGCGACGAGGTCTATGTCGGGCGAATCCGGGCAGACCGTTCGGTTCCCCACGGTTTGAACCTCTGGGTCGTGGCGGACAACATCCGCAAGGGCGCCGCCGTCAACTCCGTCCAGATCGCCGAACTGCTCCTGTGATGATCCTTTAACGGGAGTTGGGGTTAAATGAGAATTATCGTGCAGAAATTTGGCGGCACCTCCACGGCTACGGAGCAGATGCGCGAAGCCGCCGTCGGGCGTATCCGGCAGGCCCTGGCCGGCGGCTACATGCCTGTGGCGGTGGTTTCGGCCATGGGCCGCGCCGGCGACCCCTATGCCACCGATACCCTGAAAAACCTGGCCGGGCTAATTTATTCCTGGACACCCCTGCGAGAGCTTGACCTGATCATGCACTGCGGGGAGATCATCGCCGCGGTGGTGATGGCGGCCACGTTACATAAGGCCGGGATCAAGGCCCGCGCCTTGACCGGCTTCCAGGCCGGCCTGACCACGGACGGGTGCTACGGCCAGGCCCGGGTGGTTGCCTGCGAGCCGGAGCGGATCCGGCAGTGCCTGCAGGAGGGGGATGTTGTCGTGGTGGCCGGTTTCCAGGGGATTACGCCCGGCGGGGAGATCAATACCCTGGGCCGGGGCGGCAGCGATACCACGGCGGTCATCCTGGGCACCGCACTGCAGGCCGAACTGGTGGAGATCTATACCGATGTAAACGGTATCGCCACGGCCGACCCGCGCATCTTTAAGGAGGCGCGGGTGATTCCCCGGCTGACCTACAGCGAAGCCTGCCAGCTGGTCTACGAAGGGGCCAGGGTGATCCATCCTCCGGCTGTAGAGGTGGCCATGAAACACAATCTCGATGTAGTGATCCGCAGTCTTACCGAAGAGGGCTCCGGTACCCTGATCAATTCCGGTATTCCGGAAACTGCCGCTGCAGGTTTTACCGATTCACCGCGGCGGGTGGTCACCGGGATCGCCCATGCTTCCGACATCGTGCAGCTGATTGTGGAATTTAACCGGCCCGATCCGGACCTGGAAATAAAGCTCTTTGAAAGCCTGGCCGGAGCGGGTATCAGCATCGATCTGATCAGCGTCTTTCCCGCCCGGAAGATATTCACGATCAAAGAAGAGGCCCTGCCCCGGGCCTCGGCGTTGCTGAATAAGCTGGGAATCGACTTTTGCGTGGAAAAGGATTGCGCCAAGGTCTCGGTGATCGGCTTCGGCATGCGCGGCCTTCCCGGGTTGGTGCCGCGGGTGGTCCGCGCGTTGAACGAGAAAGGGATCTCCATCCTGCAGACAGCTGATTCCAATATATCCATCTCACTGTTGATCCGCCGCGCGGACCTGGCCGCCGCTGTGAAGACCCTGCACGACCACTTTGCCCTGGGGGGTGACAGGGGGGTCACGGAGAAGGTTCTTTCAACATAAGTTTACCGGGGCGAGCCATGCCTCGCCCCAACAACTGGAAAGGATATTTTAAACTTTAACAGTCCTCCCAAATGAATTATGGGGCAACCCCGCATTATTTGGAGTGTTCTATTGACCGTTTCAATATGGCATTTTCATCTCGGGACCGTAGATCTGCTCCATCATCTTAAGAACCTCTTTCTTGACCATGCCCCGCAGCGGCACCCTGGCGATCATCCCGTAAAGGGCAGCATTTCCCTTTTTTGCCAGTGAGGGATCGCCGAGAACCAGCTCCACCGACTGCTTCAGGTGGTTGATGAATTCATCAACGATGCGCTCGTGTAGCGGTGTAACCATGGCGTGCAGCGCCTCGGGCCGCTGCAACCGGTCGATGAACCAGCCTTTCTCTTCCATCTGGTCGCCCACGGCAAAAATATTGACCTTTTTCGAGGTGGACCGGTAAGCGAAGACGCTCATTTCAGGGTTGCGCAAGATCTCCAGTTCGGGAATGGAGCGGATCCCGTTCTGCAGGGCAATTGTTGTATCCATTACCTTCCGGGCCAGCTCCAGGTAGCCGTCCATGCCGAGCGCCTTTATTGACGCCCAGGCCGCGGCGATGGCCCCGCCGGGCCGGGTCCCGAGCAGCGCCGGCGAAATGAAGATCCCCCCGGGCCAGTTTTCGTAAACAAAAAACTGGTGCTTCAGATAGTCCATGTTCCGGTATAAGAGCACCGAGGCTCCCTTGGCGCTGTAACCGTATTTATGAACAGCCGCCGAGATCGAAGTGACGCCGGGAACCCTGAAGTCAAAGGGCGGTATTTTGTAGCCGAGTCTCTCCACGAAAGGCAGCAGAAATCCGCCGAGACAGCTGTCCACGTGAAAGGGGATTCCCTTCTCCCGGGCCATCGCGGCGAGTTCGGCAATGGGGTCGATGACCCCGTGCGGATACGAGGGCGCCGAGCCGACAATCAGGATCGTATTTTTGTTGATCCGCTTCTTTACCGCCTCGACATTGACCCGCAGGTCGCTTCTCAGGGGAGCATGGACCATCTTCACCCCAAAATAGCGCGCCGCTTTTTCCCAGGCCACGTGGACAGATTCCGGGGCAATCATCTCCGGCATCCCGGAGCGGAACGACCTTTTGGCTGCGGCCATGTCGCGGTAAGTCATCACCGGCAGAAGACAGCTTTCGGTTCCCCCGGAGGTTATCGTTCCGACCACGTTGGCGTCTCCGCCGAGCAGGCCGGCGGTCATCCGGACCACTTCGTGCTCAAAGCGCTTCAGGCTTTTGAAGGCCATCGGATTGAGGCCGTTTTCTGAGAAATAAATGCTGAAGGCGTCAATCAGAAACCGGGTATGCTCCTCGCCCAGGTAGTAGACCAGGCTCCAGGTTTTCGAATCCTTGTAGTTGGCGTCACCTTCTTTAAAGCTGCGCAGCATCTCCAGGACTTCGCTCCGGGCCAGGCCTTTTTCCGGTATGGTCAAGTTTTTACTGTTATCCATCTCTAACACCTCCGTTGATTAACTGCTTAGAAAAATGATTTCAGGATATAGGATAAAGAGATCCCGAGATAGTTGCCGATAGCGTAGCCGATTATCCCGGTGTAAAGTCCCGATAAAATAATTTCTTTATTCTTCAGGGCATTGGCGACAACAGGGACAAAGGGCGGCGAGCAGATCGCCGAAGTTGAGGTGATGATCATGGTGTCGGTATCGATATTGAAGATCCGGCAGAGCAGCGCATGCAGAAGCAGCGAACCGAAGATGCACAGGGTAACAAAGCTCAAAATGTGCCAGTTGACCCGCGTAAAAAGCTCTCTTAAGTTCGCCATCGAGCCGACGACGAGGCAGAAGACATAGATCAGGTACATCCCCGTCTGAAAGGTTTTCCTGATCCGCCTTATTTGCGGTATGAATGAACAGGCGATCCCCAGGGTGGTAATGGCCAGGATAGTTATGGCATCGCCGTGTTCTATCGGGAACAGTTCAGCCAGACCCACCGATACGCCGAGAATTAAAAGGGCCACTGCGAAAGCCCCGAGCAAAGGCGGCCATGTTTTGCGGCTGAGTATTCCCTTGTAAGAATCGATCGCCTCTTCCTCGGCGCTGTCCTCCAGGGCGGCGGCGCCGCTTTTACTTTGGAATTTGGGAAGAAAGAGATTGAAGAGCCTCTGGGCCACCGAGCAGAAGAAGAGGATGTAGATGAGCGAGATCACGGTGTCGTAGGTATGCATGGTTATATAGACACCCGAATCCACGTTCAACGCAGTCTTGATCGCCGCCAGGTTGGGTGTGCCCCCGGTATAGAGTCCCACGGCCATCCCTCCCAGTTGCCATGCATTTGGGAAATTGTCGCGAATGATCATGTATCCCCCGAAAGCCACGGCCATGATGGCGATTGTTGCCAGGAGCATGCTCAGAGTGGCCTTGCCGGCCAGGCGGGACCAGGCCTTTACATCCATCGAGAAGAGCAGCAGCGGCAGCGCCAGGGCTACAGCGGCCGAGGTGAGGGTATTCTGCAGATCTACCGCTGCCGGAGAGAAAGTAAAATAATTGCCGACCAGCATGCCGGCAAGGTAACAGAGGATCACGGCCCCGATTTTATTGATCAGCGGAAAACGGTAGCAGAGATAGATCACCAGGACGGGAAAGAGGAAATAGAAACAGATCAGCACAGCCAGGTTCATGTATGCACTTCCTTCCACGTATAAATTAGGCTTGTTATCTTTGCCGCAAACTGCCACAACTTCTTATATTAAATTAATTAAATTGCTGCAAAAATCCTGCATGAGAAAAATCAACTTGCAGTAATTAATTTAATAAGGGGCTGTCCCAAAAGGACAGTCCCTACATCTATGAGTGGAAGATTGCTGTAAAAGAAGTCCCGTTTACATCCGATGGGACGAAGGCGTGCCTCGCACACCTTGCGGCCGGCGCCGGCAGCAACCAATAAAAAAGATAAAAAGGTGTTTTCTGCTTGCTTAGTGGCAACGGATCAGATGTTTGGGACGGCCTTTGATTTGCTGCGGCAGGCGGCGTGATTATTTAAGTGCGGGCTTAATCTCGCTGATCATTTTGCCGGCGCGCCTGAAATATTTTTTCAGCTGTTTTTTCTGTTCCGGATCGGCCTCAGAAAATATTTCACGATCGACCCGCGCCATTTTCTCCATCTTTTCAAGTGTGCGGATCAGACCGTGGTACCACAGATCGATGAGATATGCGCCGGCCTGACCGCCGCCCAGCTGGAAAAGGGATAACTCTTCCTTATTCGCCTGGTAAAAATTTTTGCGGTTTGCGACAATCAGGTCAATTGCTTTTTTCTGCTGGGCGGGTGTAAGCTTCTCCAGCAGATCGGAGAGCAGCTTGATATCGCCAAGATGGTACCTCTTGATCTTCCCCGATTTGAAATCCTTGATCAGTTTTTTCGAGGCTTCCTTGGATAGGCCCAGCTCCTTGACACTTTCTTCGATTGATTTGGTCCGTCTTTTTTTCTCCTGCTCAACAACCAGCCTGTATTGAAAGCTGCCTTCCCGGGTCAGAATGACACTCTTTGTGGCGGCCGGTCTTTTTTTGATCGCCTCATCGGTAAAAATGCTTTTGCAGTATTCCACCAACCGGTCTTTCTCATCATCTTCCAGCGTTTTCACATCTTCGATCGTAAGATTTTTTTCATTTTGGCTCATCTCGAACCCCTCCTCCAGGATCAGCCTATGATCCGGCGAGGTTGTCTTATGCCAGGCAGTTTCTGTTTGGCCCCCAACCCATCTGGACATCCGGCGGTGACGTGGAAAGTCCCTGTCAACTGACTTGTTCTCCTGGACCATGATTACCCGGTCAATTTTTTATCCAAAAGAAGGTGAGACAGAGATGGTGGACGGTTCTATGGTTCAAAATTCATGAATATTATGTGTAGGCTGCCTTGATGAGAGTAATCAATTCTGAGGAGGTGTAGATCAGTGCGAGCGATGACCCGGTTTTTTGTCAATCTTGTCCAGAAATATCTGCCGGATCCTTTTCTCTTTGCCGCTATCCTGACCTTCATTGTTTTTATTGGCGGTATCTTTCTAACCAAGAGCAGCCCCTTGGATATGGTGATCCATTGGGGTAATGGTTTCTGGGAACTGCTTACTTTTGCAATGCAGATGGTCCTGGTGCTGGTTACCGGCCATGCCCTGGCCAATAGTCCCGTGATCAAGAAGGGACTGCAGGCCATTGCCAGGGCTGCGAGGACACCGGTGATGGCAATCATGATGACCACTTTTTTCGCCGCGGTTGCCAGCTGGATCAACTGGGGTTTCGGCCTGGTGGTAGGAGCCCTGCTGGGGCGGGAAATGGCCAAGGTGATCAAGGGGGTTGATTACCGGCTGTTGATTGCCAGCGCTTATATGGGTTTCCTGGTCTGGCATGGAGGTCTGGCCGGTTCGATTCCCCTGGCCCTTGCTACCGAAACGGACTGGTCCTGGGAGATCACCGGCGGGATCATGGTAGGAGATACCATATTCTCTGCACAGACACTGATTATAGCCATCGTGTTGATCTTGAGTTTGCCGGTTTTAGCCCGGTTCATGATGCCCAAAAAAGAAGAGGTCTTCACAATAGATCCGGAAATCCTTAAAGATTCGGAGCCCAAACAGGCGGTATATACTGCCGTCACTCCGGCAGAAAAGGTGGAAAACAGCTGGATTATATCCATGGTCCTTTTTGCGGCCGCCCTGGCATACCTGATTTATTACTTTGTCAATGGCGGCACTTTGAATCTGAATGTAGTTAACTTTATATTCTTGTTTACCGGTATTGTGCTGCACGGGACGCCGCGCCGCTATATCATGGCTCTCTACGAAGCGGTGAGAAATTCTGGAGGCATCATCCTGCAGTTTCCCTTCTATGCCGGAATTATGGGGATGATGACCGGTTCAGGCCTGGCCGCAGTGGTTACCCAATGGTTTGTTTCATTTTCTACCGCTTGTACGCTTCCTTTCTTTTCATTTATCAGCGGCGGCTTTATGAACATCTTTGTTCCCTCCGGCGGCGGCCAGTGGGCCGTCCAGGGGCCGATAATGCTCCCGGCCGCCCAGGCCCTCGGCTCCGATATGGCCAAAACGGCAATGGGGGTTGCCTGGGGCGATGCCTGGACCAATATGATTCAGCCATTCTGGGCTTTGCCCGCCCTGGGGATTGCCGGGCTAAAGGCGCGCGACATCATGGGCTACTGTATTATAGCCCTGCTCTTCAGCGGTATTATTATTTCCCTGGGAATGCTGCTGCTATAGGTGCAGATGACCGCACCGGCACTGCCGGCCGGTACACAGTGGCCTGTAATCATCAACGGTGTTAACGGCAAACTAAAGATTAACGCAATGGGAATAAGAGGCCGTCCTCACCAGTCGGGAGAGCGGCCCCTTTTATTATTGCCGCTGCCGCCAGCCGAGCGAGCGCCTGTGCTTGACCCGGCCTGCCGGAGACCTTTATACTTGCAGTAACGGTATCCAGTGGCGGGAACAGATCTATTTAAAAAAATTCCCGGCTGCTGCTTTTGCCTGTTTGTTTTTTCCCTGGGAAGCACGTCCGGGTGAAAACAATTGCAAATCCAAGGCGAGGTAGAATAATGAACCTGCTTTTTATCGGGGATGTATTCGGTTCCCCGGGCCGCTCATTCTTAAAGGAGACTCTTCCGGAACTGGTTCAGGAATATGAAGTGGACCTAACCATAGCCAATGGCGAAAACGCGGCCGGGGGGGCGGGCCTTACCGGGGCGGCGGCCCGGGAGCTCTTCTCCATGGGTGTAGATGTGATTACCTCGGGAAATCATATCTGGAATATAAAAGAGATTTACCCGATCCTGGATACTGAAGAGAGAATATTGAGGCCGGCGAACTATCCTTCCGGTGTCCCGGGCAAGGGCTCCGCTATTTACACGGCCAGGGACGGCACCAGTGCAGGAGTGATCAATGTTTGCGGCAGGGTATTTTCACCCCAGAGCCTGGATTGTCCTTTTAGAGCTCTTGATGCAGAAATTGCCAGAATTCGAACGGTTACTCCTGTGGTGATCATAGATTTCCATGGCGAAGCTTCCTCTGAAAAAATTGCTGCAGGCTGGTATGTTGATGGAAGGGCCAGTGCGTTCCTGGGCACCCATACCCATGTTCAAACGGCTGATGAGATTATCCTGCCGGGAGGCACTGCCTATATCACCGATGCGGGGATGACCGGCAGCTATGAAGGCGTAATCGGGGCAAAGCGCGCAACCGTCTTGAAGCATTTCCTGACGCAATTGCCTGTTCGACTTGAGCCGGCCAAGGGAAAAAGACAGCTAGGCGCAGTATACTGCGTGATACATCCATCCGGCAGAGCAGAGAAAATAGAGCGCATCCTGATCCGGGAATAACAAGTCCCTCCGAAATCCCACATAAATGCTGGTGTTGAACAGAGTTGCCGGAGGTAACCCCGCCTCCGGGTTGACTCTAGCAATTTTTGCTTTTTTAAGTCACAAAAAGATGAAAAAAAAAGGAAAAGTAAATTTGGTGTAGAATACTATTATAGGATATAAAAGGATGTTCTGTAACTGTATGTAGAAGCCTGCTGGAAAACACTTTTAGGAAAGGAGGGCGGGTCATCTCGAGCGAGATTAACTCTCACGTTAAAGATATTGAGGCGGTAATCTCCCAGGTAAAGGGAGTTCTCTCCTCGCAGGTTATATGTGAGAACAATCAAATTGTCGAGATACACGTCCTGGCTGATCATTCTCGCACACCCAAGCAGATAGTAAGGGATATCGAATCTGCAACGCTCATCAAGCTCGGGGCTTCCCTGGACCATAAGCAGATCAGCGTAGTCCAACTGGGGGAAACAGTCCGGACCATGCCGATTCCCGGTCCCGTGCTACAACTGCATAGAATCAGTTGCTTGACGGGTAATGAAGAAATTGAGGTTACAATCACCATCAGTCCGGGTGAAGAGCTGTTTACGGCTACAATCTCGGGCCCCAATACCAGACAATACCGCCTGCGCCTGGCAGCGGAAGCTACCCTGAATTCTGTCGAACAGTGCCTGGGGGGAAACAACAAATTTGTGGTTGCCGATGTTCGGAAATTAGGGATCGCAGGCCAGGAGCTAATTATCGTTGTTGTCTCTCTCTGTCTGGGACAGGATGAAGAAATTTTACCGGGCCTCGCCCTGAACAGGGGTGATGAAATGGAGGCAACCGCCCGGGCGACCCTGGATGCGATTAATCGAAGATAGGTTACTATCGGCCTGATTTGATTTTGAAGCCGGGAGCATGTTTATCTTTAGCTTTCTCCACGAGCGGAAAACGAGCGGAGCGCACCGGTGGTCTAGCGGAAACCGCTGAGAACCGATTAAAGGAGGAATAACCATGAAAGGTTCAATCCTGAAGGTTCTCCTTGCGCTGGCCAGTTTACTTCTTGCCGGCGGCGCTTTTTTTACATGGGGTTAAGATAAACTATTGCTCCCGGCCTCAATTTGTAAGGAGCAGGTTTTATGAAAACAACTCTATCACTAACTGCCAAAACTTATCTTGCCGTTCTCGGTACAGCTGCACTGGGCTTGCTGGTATACCTGTTTTTCATTACCGGCTGGGCTGACGTGAACTGGGTCTCCTTTCTGTTCTTTCTCTTTCTAACCTTTTTCTCCACTTCTTACCCCGTCAGATTACCCAACGGGGTAGTAATATCTGTAAGTTTTACCGTCATTTTTGCCGCTATTCTTCTTTTTGAACCTTTAATCGTCGTAATCATCAGTGTGCTGGGCGATCTTTTTTCCCTGCGCAAGGGCAGGAACTTCATCCAGTATTTTTTTAACGCCGCGCAGCTCACCCTCACGACCGGTATGGCGGCGCTGGCCTTTCAGTTGCTCCGTCCCGGACCGCTGAATTTTACCTTGCATTATTTGACCGCCGCACTGGTGCCGTTATCGATCTGTTTTCTTTTAAACAGCGTTTTTATCACGTTTATCATCGTTCTTACCCGGCGTGAACGCCCGTACTCGGTATGGCTAACCAATATCAAGTGGAGCGCGCCCAGTTTTATCAGCATGGCGCCCCTGGGCTTGATCATCGCGTTGATCTATCAAACTATAGGAATATGGGGCCTTGTATTGTTCTTAATTCCAATGTTGATTGCCCGGCAGTCATTTATCTCATACATGAATATGCGGCAGACCTTTCTCGATACGATCCAGAGCCTCTCGGCCACCATAGACGCCAAGGACCCTTACACGAAAGGCCATTCATTCCGGGTGGCCGCCTATTCCACGGCTCTGGCCCGCGAACTCGGATGGTCTGAAGAGAGGATGGAGCTCTTACAGTATGCCGCCCTGATCCACGACCTGGGGAAAGTGGCTATCTCTGAAGCGATATTAAGAAAGGAAGGAAATCTGACCGCAGCCGAGTTTGCCCAAATGAGAGAACACAGCCTTACCGGGTCCAATATAATTAAAGATATAAAATTTTTAGCCGGGGGTGCGGATATCATCAAGCACCACCATGAACGGTGGGACGGGCAGGGGTACCCCGACGGCCTGAAAGGAGAGCTTATCCCTGAAGGCGCGCGTATCCTGGCGGTGGCCGATGCCTTTGACGCCATGACCAGCGACCGTTCCTATCGTCAAGCCCTGGATATTTCAACCGCCATGCAGGAAATAAAGGAAGGCGCGGGGACGCAATTTGACCCCCGCATAGCGGAAGCTTTTATCCGGATCATACCCCGGCTAACCCTGGACGAAAAAACAGAGAGCGCCGGCGACGCTATATACGGCCGGACGGTTGTTGCCGAAACCGAACACTGACGCCGGGTACTGCCGGGAAAGGCGTCTCCGTAAGGGGGAGCTAAAATATGCTTGTTGAAGCAGTTTTGTTAGGTGCAATCACCGGTTGGCTGCGGCGTGGAAAAATCCGGCGGCTGGCAGGGTTGACTTTGCCCGGGTGGTCCCTGGCTGTACTTGCCCTGGCAATCCAGCTGGTAATCATGATCAGCTTTAACTGCGGGTGGGCATTTATTTCCCCGGCAGTCCCATACCTGCACCTTATTTCCTACGCTCCTTTATTGGGGTTTGTTTACTTAAACCGTAACCACCGGGGCATGCTCCTCATAGGACTGGGCCTTCTGCTTAACCTGATCGTGATCGCCGCCAATAAAGGATTCATGCCCGTTAATCCTTCATTGCTGACGCCGCCCCTACAGGAGGAACTTTTAAGCGGTGCAGGGAGCCCCCTGCATACGGCGTTAACGGATGAAGCAGTTTTTCCTCTGCTATGCGATCAGATCCGAATTCCATACAGGCTCGACAAAGTCATCAGCATCGGGGACATTCTTCTCGGCGCGGGGATAGCCATATTTATTCAGCACAACATGGTTTTACAGATGACAGAAAAAAGGTGACAGGGGACGGTTCTCTGTCACCTTCAGTAATGCAAGTTAAGTAGCGCCGGCAGCCGGGCCGTTTGGGGCCCGGCTTTTGGTTACCCTAACGAACCGGACCTGGAACGCTCCTTTTCTCCCAAATTTGACAGTACTGCAATTCAGCCATCGTGGGGGATATTCCATGAAAACCGCGGATAGTGATACCGCGGTTTTCCAATTTCCGGCTCAGGTTTCGCCAGGGAAAAGCAAATTTCTATTCTTGAACCACCCGGTTTTGCCGTCTGGTTTCTTAATTTATGTTTTGGCAACGCTTCCGGCCCATGCACGATTAAATTGATTAGATAACCTCCACGTATCCCGCGCTGCCGTTGACCCTGATGCGCTGTCCCTCCTTGATTATCCTGGTGGCGTTTTCTACTCCAACCACGGCGGGGAGGCCGTACTCGCGGGTAATCACCGCGCCGTGGGACATCATGCCGCCCACTTCCGTGACCACCCCGGCGATGTTGACAAACAGCGGCGTCCAGCTGGGATCGGTGAAGGCGGTAACCAGGATGTCGCCCGGTTCCACTGCGGCCTCTTCCAGTTTTTCAATTACCCGGGCCCGGCCCTCGACCACTCCGGCGGATACGGCCAGCCCGGCCAGGGCCCCTTCGGGAATGTCTTTAACGCCGTACTCACCCGCGGGGACCTCGCCGTCGGAAAAAATGAGCCGCGGCGGCGTCAGCTTTTCATAACGGCGGTACTCTTCCCGGCGCCGTTCGATCAGACCGCGATCCGCTCTTCCTCTGCAGACCGCTTCGTGGAACTCATCGAAATAGAGGAAGGCCGTGTCTTCAGGCGCGGCGATCCCGCCCGCGGCGGCAAGCTTCACCGCTTCTTTCATTAAAGCCTCCTTGTAAAGGGCGTAGCGGCGCATCCAGTAGTATTTCGGATATTCGCGCACCCCGACAAAGTTTCGGAAAACGCTGATCAGCCGGGCCGTTTGCGCCGCTTTTCGGCGACCGCCCGGCAGGGCGGCCAGGCGTTCCAGCAGGCTATTTTCCAGAGCCGCCGCTTCTGCCCGGCCCTGTTCAAACATGTTCCGGCCGTGGCCCGGCTCCAGCAGGCGCACATCGTTCAAGATAACCGGGATCAGGGCGGTCGGCTTTTCGCTCCAGCGCGGCCGGGTGATATCGATCTCACCCGGGCAGCGCACGCCGAATTTATCCAGGAATTCCCGCAGCAGCCGGCTGACCGTGGCGCCGTCCGGACAGCGCTCCAGACCCTCCCAAAAGTCTTCCTCCCGGGCTTTCTCCAGGTACGCATCACCATCCTCCGACCCGAGGCAGTTCTTAGATCGTGGGTTATATCGGCAAAAAGCCGGCCTCCGGCCCGGTGCAGCGGAAAGAGGGCGCTCATTTCAAAAAAGGACATCCCCAGGGGGCGGATCGGGTCGGTCATCATCTGCATGTGCCCCGCGGACATGTACAGCCGTTTGAAACCGTCGGCGCTCGCCGGGGGTGGAAAGAGCGTTGTGATGGGCCGGCTTTGCACGATATGAAATTGATCGGCGGCCAGGCACCACTCGATATCCTGCGGCGCCCCGCAGCGCTCCGCGATATCCCGGCCCAGACCGGCGAGTTCCAGGATCTGCGCATCCCTGAGGACCGGCTCTTGCCGGCGCTCCGCCTCAACCCCGCGCGCGCCGGTTCTCTTCGCGATGATATTCCGGTGACTTACTTTGTATATATCGGGATCCGCCGTTCCGGACATCAGGGCTTCCCCCAGCCCGGAAACAGCCTCGATCACTATCGTGAACCGGTCGGATGTAGCCGGATCGGCGGTAAACAGCACTCCCGCCGCCTCCGCCGGCACCATTTTCTGGACAATAACCGCGGGCTGGACGCGGTCGTGAGCTATACCGTTGCGGGCGCGGTAAGCGGCGGCGCGTTCGTTGAAGAGAGATGCCCAGCATTTAACCACGTGCTGCATAATGGAGGCGGCGCCGTGCACATGGAGAAAGGTGTCGTGCTGACCGGCAAAAGAGAGCTCCGGCAGATCTTCCGCGGTGGCGGAGGAGCGGACCGCGTAGGCCTCGCCGGCACCAAGCCGCTCCAGGGTGGTTTCAATAGCCGCGGCCACGGCCTCTTCGATCTTTAAACCCGCGATGAGCCGGCACATTTCCGCGCAGAGACGGGCCGCCTCTTCCCCTTCTTGCGGGCCCGGCTGTGCCAGCTGCTCCAGCAGCCGGGCATAACTGCCATGGTCTTCCACCGTCTTCTGAAAAGCGGCTGTGGTCACACAGAAGCCGGCGGGTACATGGATACCGTCCATCTGCCGCAGCATCCCCAGGTTCAACGCTTTTCCGCCCACCAGGGACAGTGCCCCGGGGGGGATGGCGGCCAGATCCACCACGTAATTTTTCATGATAACCTTCACCCCAAAGTTTTTTAATAATCACGGCTGAATTAAATAATACAATGATACGGATCGCCCGTCAAGGTGTTTTTTAATCGAGCTTGTAAAAATAAAAAACTATGGTAGAATAATAACGCCGGCCCCGGGAAGCCCCGGGCTGTCAGGGTTTCCATGGAGGTATCAAGAGATGAACGGTTACGCGGCGCGAACGGAAAAAAAGAAGAAGGCGATCATCGATGCGGCCAGGGAGCTGTTTGCCGCCTGCGGGGTATCTTCCGTGAGCATTGAAGATATCGCCAAAAAATCGGGCGTCTCCCATGTTTCCATCTATAATTATTTCGGCAACAAAAAAAACCTGGCCGTGGCCGCCGTGGCTTCATATTTTGACCGGGCTATCGCCGAATACGAGAGCATGCTGGAAGAAAAGACCCCCTTCAGCGAGAAATTCGTGCGGATCATGAGCTACAAGTACACGCAGATCAATACGGTGGCCGTCCACTTTATCTCCGACACGGCCCTGGAAGACGAAGCTTTCCAGAAGGTAATCCGGGAAGCGGCCTACGTCAAGGCCGTTCCTGTGTACACCCGCTTTATCGAGCTGGGCAAGGCCGAAGGAGCTATTCCTGAAGAAATCTCCACCCAAACAATCCTCGCCTTTATCCTACAGGTGATGCCGCTGCTGGAGCAAAAAGAGTACCGGCAAAGCAGTGAGGAACACAAGAAAGCCATGCTTGACCTCATTCTCTACGGCATCATGGGCTTAAAAGGGGGCCATGCAGAGCCGGTATAGACCGGGCCAGACAACAGTCTAGAGCCCCTGCACTGGACGCAGTTCTCTCAGGGGGCAATTTCCTGCCGCGGACAAAATTCACCCGGGCCCGGCCGGGGCAAAACTGAGATTCTATAACCGGGGCAGCACTGTGGCGGCGTGGGGC
>CAYFRE010000036.1:0-17454 GCA_964345455.1 uncultured Syntrophomonadaceae bacterium
GGCAACCTGATCGGGCTAATCCGCAAGATCCGCCAGGCCGGGATTACCGTCTGCCTAATCGAGCACAAGATGCGGATGGTCATGGGCCTGGCCGACCGGATCGTGGTCCTGAACTACGGCCGCAAGATCGCCGAAGGGACCCCGGCTGAAGTCAGCAAAAACAGGGACGTGATCGCAGCCTACCTGGGAGGGAGATCTGTTGCTCAAACTTGAAGGGGTATCCACGAAAATTGGCGTTTACAGGGCCGTGCATGATCTTTCTCTGGAAATAAAAGAGGGGGAGCTGGTGGCCCTTCTCGGAGCCAACGGGGCCGGGAAGAGTACCCTTATGCACACCATCGCCGGGGTGCTGAAACCCGACCGGGGACGCATTCATTTCAACGGCCGGACTATCGAGCGCCTCTCGCCGGATCGCATCGTCCGGCTGGGGCTCTGCCTCTGCCCGGAGGGGCGCCGCCTGTTTCCGCAGATGAGCGTATACAAGAACCTTCTGCTGGGGGCTTATACCCGTTACCGCGATCGCCGGGGAGTCCGGCAGACCTTGCGGCGGGTTTACGAGATATTTCCGGTGCTTGAAGAGCGCAGGGACCAGCTGGCCGGTACCTTCAGCGGCGGTGAACAGCAGATGCTGGCCATCGCCCGGGCGCTGATGGCGGAGCCGAAACTGCTGATGCTAGACGAACCATCCATGGGGCTGGCCCCGCTGATGGTGGAGAAGGTGGCAGAGATCATCAGGTTGATCAACGAGGCGGGCACCACCATTTTGCTGGCCGAGCAGAATGCCCACATGGCTCTCGATATCACCAATCGCGGTTACGTTATCGAGAGCGGGACGATAGTCCTGAAAGGGAGCAGCGCGGAGCTGTCCGGCAATGAACTGGTCAAGAAGGCTTACATCGGAGCCTGACCGGCTGACCGGCAGGCTGTTCCGGCAGGAGGCGGGGCCGGGGGAGCTGCCGGTATAACAAGAAAGCGCACAGCAGCCCTGAAATCTTTACGAATGGAGATGAGATAAATGATCAGTTTTCAGATGACGGAGGAGCAGAAGAGCATGCAGAAGCTGGCTCTCACCTTTGCCGAAAAAGAGGTTATCCCCGTCGCTCCGGAATTCGATGAAAAGGAGGAAGTGCCCTGGAAGGTGATCGAGAAGGCCTTCCATGCAGGACTGATGAACTTGAAGGTGCCCATCGAGTACGGCGGGCAGGGCCTGGATCACCTCAGCGCGGCAATCATCGCCGAAGAGCTGGCCTACGGCTGCCTGGGCATAAACGGCACTTTCGGAACTAACGAGCTGGCGCTGACGCCTTTGCTTATTGCCGGAACCGCCGAACAGAAACAGAGGTTTTTGCCCGATTTCTGCTCCGCTCCCAACCTGGCTGCATTTGCCCTGACCGAGCCGGAAGCCGGTTCCGATGTTTCCGGTATCAAGACCACGGCGGTGCTGCGGGGCGGCGAGTATGTGATCAACGGCGCGAAGTGCTTTATCACCAACGGCGGGATCGCCTCGCTCTACACCGTCTTTGCCACGGTGGATAAAAGCAAGGGGCGCAAAGGGATCAGCGCCTTTATCGTTCCCGGCAGCACGCCGGGATTGAGCGGCGGCAAAAAGGAACAAAAGATGGGAGACCGCGCCTCCCACGTGGCCGAGGTTATCTTTGATGATGTGAAAGTACCCCGGGAAAACCTGCTTGGGCAGGAGGGCGACGGTTTCAAGATAGCCATGCAGACCCTCGATGAAACCCGGCCCGGGATCGGGGCAGCTGCTGTCGGGGTGGCCAGGAGAGCCCTGGACGAGGCCCTGAAGCACTGCCGCGAGAGGATCCAGTTCGGCCGGCCGCTCATTGCCAACCAGGGATTGCAGTTCATTATCGCCGATATGGCCATGCAGATTGCGGCCGCCCGGCTGCTGGTATGGCAGGCCGCGGAGAAGCTGAACCTGGGGCTGGATGCCGGCCTGGAGAGCGCCATGTCCAAGTGTTTCGCCGCCGATACGGCGATGAAGGTGGCCGTTGACGCGGTGCAGCTAATGGGCGGCTACGGCTATATGCGGGACTATCCCCTGGAAAAACTGATGCGGGACGCCAAGATCCTGCAGATATATGAAGGGACCAACCAGGTGCAGCGAATGGTCATCGCCGCTGCGCTGGCCCGTCCCTGAGCAGGGAGAAGGCGGCACGCCGGTTCAGCGGGCCGCCTTCAATTTTTTTACCAGAGTGGTATGATGCACGCCCAGCAGATTTGCCGCCTTGCGCAGTGAACCGGCTTCGCTGACCGCTTCCCGGATCAGCTTTCTTTCCAGCTCATGGACAGCTTCTTTGAGGGTTTGTGTTGCGTTCCCTTCCGGGCGGCATTGCGAGTTAAAGATATAGGCCGGCAGGTTCTCCTTCCGGATCTGCCTGCTCTCGCTCATGATCACCAGACGTTCAATGATATTTTCAAGCTCGCGCACGTTCCCCGGCCAGTTGTAGCTCTCGAGGGCGTTGCATACCTCGCTGGAGATGGTCCGGTCCCGCCCGTATTTCTTGTTAAACCGGTGCAAAAAGTGGTAGGCCAGGGGCAGGATATCTTCGCGGCGCTCGCGGAGCGGGGAGATATGGATGGGGATCACATTGATCCGGTAAAACAGGTCTTCGCGGAAGCGCCCATCCTTGACCATTCTTTCCAGGTCCCGGTTGGTCGCGGAGATGATCCGGCAGTCCATCTTTACGGGGGTCACTCCGCCGACGCGGAAAAACTCCCGCTCCTGGAGCGCCTTCAGCAGTTTTACCTGCAGCTCCAGGGGCAGGTCCCCGATCTCGTCCAGCAGCACCGTCCCTTTTCGGGCCATCTCCAGGAGGCCCGGTTTCCCCTGCGGGTGGGCCCCGGTAAACGCCCCTTTCTCGTAGCCGAACAGTTCCGACTCGAGCAGGTTTTCCGGGATCGCGCCGCAGTTGACCTGCACGAACGGGCCTTCCTTGCGGTGGCTCATCATGTGGATCAACCGGGCCACAACGCCTTTGCCTGCGCCCGATTCGCCGGAGAGGTAGACGTTGACATCGGTAGTCGAGATTTTGATCAGCTTCTCCAGCACATTGCGCATATCCATGCTCCGCGCGACGACGTGGTTTTCCTTGAGCAGGCGGTTGCGCAGCTCGGTCAGCTCGCTCAGGTAGGACTCGGTCTTTGACTTCATTTCCTCCAGCTCTTTTTTAAGATTGTTCAGGTCGGTGATCTCGCGGTAGTTGGAGATGTAACAAAGGGGCTTCCCGTCCTTGTCATATACGGGGATGCTGGTAATCAGCGCCTCCACCCCCGTCTTCAACTTGTGGGTGATCAGGATGGCTTTCCGCTCATCCTGGTAAGTTATCTTTCTCTTTGTCTCTTCCAGAACGAGGCCGGCCTGGATCAGCTCCGCCGTTGTTTTGCCGATGATCGAGCCGCTGCTCATCTTGGCCAGTCTCTCGATCGATCTCTCGTTGGCGAAGAAGACACGGCCGCTCCAGTCGTTCAGAATGATGCCGTCGTACGAATGTTCGAGGATATGAACCAGGTCTTTCAGGGTTTCGATGCCGTTCTCTTTTAAATTTGCCAGCTGTCTGTTGATGGCGATCCCTCCCTGCTTCGCCTGAAGTGTGAGCCGGCTGGGAACATCCCGGCTCCCTCCCATTTCCTCCCTCCTTGGAAAAGGGAGGCCGGGGGGGATTTTTACATTTAATCAACCATAAATATTTGTCTCGTACACCGGGTTTTCTTCAACCTTGATCCATTGAGCGGTCTGCTCAAGCTGGCCGGCCAGGCGGTAGAGAATATCTTCACGTCCCTTGGCGGCGATGAATTGGACGCCTACAGGCAGCCCGCCGGAGGTCATATGAAGCGGCGCCGACATGGCCGGCTGCCCGGTCAGATTGGCCAGCTGGGTAAAGGGGGTCCGCTTCAGACTTCTCTTGATCAGATCGTCCACAAAACCGCTCTTTTTCAAGGTCTTGATCAGGTTCAGGCGGGAGACCCACTTCATCAGGGTGACTTCATTTGAGGCCATATCCTGCTCGCCGATTCTTGACGGGGGATCGGCGGTGGTCGGGGTCATATAAAGGTCGTAGTCTTCGAAGAAGGCCTCCATTTTAAAAGCAGCGGTATCCCATTCCCGGATGCTCAAAACCCATTCTTCGCTTGAAGTGACTTTGCCAAGCAGGCCCAGCATCCAGGTGGCCGGTTCCACGTCATCCAACCGGGCCTTTCTGCCGAGAACCTCTTCCAGCGAGGCTATGTCGGCGGCCACCTCCCCGAAATAGAGGGTCATGTAGCTTTGCGCAATTTTGTTTCCGTCTACCGGGGCTTCTCTTTCTTCGACCAGGTGACCCAGTGATTCCAGAAGCTGCGCCGCCCTGATTACCGCTTCGCGGCATTCCGGGTGGACCTCCGTGCCGATGGGCGATCTTGTGCAGAAGGCTATCTTCAATTTCTTGGCCGGGCCTTGGGAGACGCATTCCAGGTAATTATGGTCAAAGGGGGGCGGCGCAAAAGCGGTCCCCGCTTCATATCCCTTGACCAGGTCTAGCATGGAGGCGCTGTCTCTTACGGAGCGCGTGAGAACGTGGTCCACCGAGGCTCCCTGCCAGTGCCGCCCGGAAATGGGTCCTGCCGGTGTGCGGCCGCGGCTCGGCTTCAACCCGAACAGCCCGCAATAAGCGGCCGGTATGCGAATCGAGCCGCCCCCGTCGTTGGCCCCGGCAACCGGGACAATCCCCGAGGAGACAGCGGCAGCGGAACCGCCGCTGGAGCCGCCGGGGGTATAATCCCTATTCCAGGGGTTCCGGGTGGGACCGTAATATTGAGGTTCGGTGGTTCCCATTAAGGCGAATTCGGGAACGTTGGTCTGCCCCAGGATAACTACTCCGGTGTCTTGCACCCTCTTTACAAATGTGGCATCTTCTTCTGCCCGGTAGCTCCGGAGCGCTTTTGCCCTGGAGGTGATCGGCTCGCCCTTGATCTCCTGGCTGATATCCTTCAACAGGAGCGGGACGCCTGCAAAGGGCTCTTCGCCGGTAATTTTATCGGCGGCTGCCCTGGCTTTCCCGTACATCTTATGTATTACCGCGTTGATTACTGGATTAAGTCTCTCCAACCTGGTGATGGCGGCCTCAACGATTTCACCGGCGGTTACTTCTTTCTTTTTAACAAGTTCAGCCAGGCCGGCAGCGTCATAATCCTGGTACGGAAAGAGAGCCATCTTATCTTCACCTCTCATATCGCTTGTTTGCGGGAAGGCTGTCAAAACAACTTCCCGGAAGAAGATAATATAGAACTACATACTGTTATTCCTCTAACTTTTTTATATTCCTGCCAATATTCAAAATTATCAATATAGTATTCATATGGAATAGGCATACCTATTATGAGAACAACGCCGGAGTTCCGGGAAAGCTGCCTGGACCCGGTGCATATGATTATGGTAATGGTTGTATAGTAATAATGGATTTATCGGCAACAGGGGATGGCAGCTCCCCAGAACATTGAAAGGGAGGGACCAACCATGAGTTGTGAAGAAGGACAGGTGGGTGCAAGGGTGGGCCGGGAGGCCCCGGATTTCGAAACAAGCGCTTTTGTGGACGGCGGCTTCAAAAAAATCAAGCTCTCCAATTACCGAAAAAAATGGGTGGTGCTCTGCTTTTACCCGGGAGACTTTACCTTCGTCTGACCAACCGAACTGGCGTCAGTTGCCGCCAGGTACGACGAACTCAAGGAATTGGGAGCGGAGGTTCTCTCCTGCAGCGTGGATAGCGAGTATTCGCACAAGATCTGGCAGGAGCAGGAGCTTTCCAGGATGGTCTCCGGCGGGGTGCCCTACCCGATGCTCTCCGACAAGGGAGGGCGGATAGGCCGGCTTTACGGCGTTTATGACGGGGAGGGCAGCGTAAATATACGCGGCAGGTTTTTGATCGATCCGGACGGGATCATCCAGGCCATGGAGGTGCTGACCCCGCCGGTGGGCCGCAACTTCGCGGAACTGGTCCGCCAGCTGAAAGCTTTCCAGCATGTCCGGAATACGGGCGAGCCCACCCCTGCCGGCTGGCAGCCCGGCAAGAAAACGCTGAAACCCGGGGCCGCGCTGGTCGGGAAAGTATGGCAGGTGTGGAAAGTAGGCGATGAGTAAACCGGCCCGGATCTGCGGAGGGAATCCAGAAAACACTTGAAGGGGCCCGGCAGATGAGGGTTTGGGATGTTCACCCCGGTTATCTTACGCGCAGCAGTCTGCTCGGAGAGCACGCCGAAATTCACGCCCTCTACAGCGTAATCCGCGGCGGGAAAAAGGGTTACAGCTTACACCCGGAAACGTTACGCTGGATCGGGCGCCTGGACAGCCTGGAAAAGAGGCATGATCTCACCGTGAAGGAGATGGCCCTGCGGGGCTACCGCCATAACAGCCCCCTGGCCCGCGGTGCCGGGTGCGGCTGTCCCGGCAGCCTGGGCTATGTGAATCACCCGGTCGAGCAGTTTGCCCTGCTTGGAGAAAAATACGGCAGGCCTCCTACCTCCGGGAGGATCCCCCTGCCGGTTTTCTGGAGCGACTTCTGGGCCCACCACAGGTTTTCGCTCATGGCCCGCGGGCTCACGCAGGAACGGGAAGTCGAGGCGCTGGCCGGCGCAGGTGATCACCGTTTGATCGGTGAAGAAAGAAGCCGTGTCGAATCCGTGCTGGAGCTGCTGGAAAAACCCCTTGAGCGGGAAACTTTGTTGAATGTGGCCGGCTGTCTATGGACATACCTGGAAGAGAAGACCTCCGCGGTCGAAAAAGAGCGCCGCTACCGGCATTTATCCGGCGGGAGGTTATCCGGGCTTTTTAAATACTTCTATGAGCTGGCTCGTAAATATGATCAAAAAGAGCTGCTGCATTCCACCGTGCTTGCGGACCCGGTTGATACAACCCGGCCAGACGATGCCCCGGATCTATCTTCGGGTTAACCGTTCCACCCAATGTAGCAGGCGGACGGCCTCTTGTTACAGCTCCGGATAACAGTTATAATGATGTTGTCAGCTTATGGGGATACTCTGTGTAAATTAATAAAATAATATAGTATATTGTAAAAATAGGATTGAAATGAGAGCGCAAGGGGCGATTACATGGAAGAACAACTGCTCAAAGCTGTCTCGGAATTGGATGAGAAGAGAGTCCTTCAACTCGTCAAGCAGGGTTTGCAAAGCGGCAAGAGCCCTTTGTACCTAAAGGACTTAATGGAGGCAGGGATGAAAACGGTCGGTGAAATATACGAGCAGGGCGGCTATTTCATCGGTGACCTGATCATGGCCGGGGTAATTTTTAAAGAAGTCCTGAAAATTGAAGGGATGACTCCACCCAAAAAAAACAGTTCAAAGAGCAGGGGGAAGGTTGTTATCGGCACCGTTGAAGGTGACCTGCATGATATCGGTAAAGATATCTTTATCTGCATGCTGGAGGCATCAGGTTTCAAGGTATATGATTTGGGTTGTGATGTGCCTGAAGAGCGTTTTATTGAAAAGGTTAAAGAGATCCAACCCGAGATCGTTGGTATGAGCGGAATATTGACCCCCTCGCTGGCCGTAATGAAAAAGATTGTTGAAGCTTTGGAAGCAGAGGGTTTAAGGCGGCAGGTGAAGGTTATTATTGGCGGGCATGCTGTTTCACGGGAAGCCTCCCGGACGATCGGGGCCGACCATTTTACAAAAAGCGCATCGGAAGGTGTGGCCCAGTGTGAACAGTGGCATAACGAGAGGATGAGCGGCATTGGGCGGGCCTAAGTACGCTGTTATTGCCCATGATCTGAAGGAGAAAATTAATCACGGCATCTATACACCGGGAGAGCTGATCCCTTCAGAAAATGAACTGGCGGGAATCTACCGGGTTAGCAGAATGACCGTGCGGAAAAGCTTGTCTTTGCTCAATAACGAGGGATATACATATTCTGTACCCGGTAAAGGTTATTATGTTTGCGAGCCGGAACAGCACAAATACGTATTATATTACAATGAAGTAAATATGCCCGGAATAGTCCGGGATGCCACCCAGTTGATTGATGTGAATATTATCAATTCTACGAAACGGCTGAGACTTGAGCTGCAAATAGATGAAGAGGTAAAGTTGATCAGAATCAAGAGGCTTTTTCGCTCCACGAAGAACCCCGTTTCTTATGATGTGAAGTATATCCCCTACAAGCGCGGAGAGCCGGTTATTGAAAAAGAGATTCGTTTCGCCAATTTCCCGGAGCTCGTTGCTCAAAGGACCTCTCTGTTTACGGTTAACAAAGAGCTGAAAATCAACTGTCAAAAAGCCACGCCGGAAATAGTAAAACTGCTGCAAATTGAGAAAGAGATGCCGGTTGTGGTGGTCCAACAGAAATTTTTTGATGCGGATAACAGGCCATTGGGATTGGGCTTCACATATATTGACCCGCTCTGTTTTTCTCTTCACGCGTCCTCTTTTAAGAAATAAATAGACAGGCGAATATTCGCAATCCAGCAAGAGAACTTTGAGGCCAAACCTCACCAGGCACTGCCTGGAAAAAAGGGACGGCAGATTGACAAATCCGGTATAAAACGATAATATATATCTACACCTATATATACATGATATTACAAGTATTGCGGGAGGAGAGACGGATGAGAGATCTGCTGACCGGAAAAAGAGGTTTCGAGAGTGACAACTGCTCGGGAGTACACCCGCGGATTATGCGGGCCCTGCAGGAGGTAAATTGCGGCCACGCCCCGGCCTACGGCGAGGATCCGGTAACTGTCGAAGCAGGGAAGCTGTTCAACCGTCTCTTTGAACGTGAGGTAGATCTATTCTTTACCATGAACGGCACCGGTTCAAACTGCGCGGCGCTGGCCCATGTTATTAAACCCTACCAGGCTATTGCCTGTGCGGAGAGCGCGCATATCAACAGGGCTGAAACCTGCGCCCCCGAGCGCATCGCCGGCGGAAAACTGATTGGGCTGCCGGCAGTGCTGGGCAAGATCCGGCCTGAAACGCTGCTTGACCTTGCCGGGGCATGGCAGAGCGAGCATACGGCGCTGCCTGCAGTCCTCAGCCTTACGCAGGTAACCGATGACGGCGCGGTCTACAGGCCGGAGGAAATCAAGGAGCTTTGCCGCATTGCCCATGCGCACGGTATGAAGGTGCATATGGACGGTGCGCGGCTGGCAAATGCCGTGGCCGCCGGCGGCGGCGATCTGAAGGGGATGACCTGGGCGGCAGGGGTGGATCTGCTCTCATTTGGCGGGACTAAAAACGGCCTGATGTTCGGAGAAGCGGTTGTTTTTTTTGATCGCGCTCTGCCAAATTATTTCAAGTACACCCGGAAGAGCTGTGGGCAGCTCTACAGCAAGATGCGCTATATCGCCGCGCAGTTTATAGAAGCGCTCAAGGACGGCCTGTGGCTGGAGATGGCGGGTCATGCCAATGCCATGGCCCTCCGGCTCTACCAGGGGATGAAGGACCATCCGGCATTTCGCGTGCCTTACAAGCCGGAGGCGAACGAGCTCTTTGCTTACGTTGATCAAGATATCTGCGCCCGGCTTCATGCCCGCTTCCCGTTTCTCAGTTTCGGACCGGAGCCGGGCATGTCCCGTTTCGTGACCTCGTTTGATACGGAACTTGAGGATATAGATAACTTATTGGCATACGCGGATAAACTGCAAAAAGACTGAACAGGCCTCTTCAGTGCTGCCTGTATCTCCTTTTACATGACCCGATGGGGAGAGTAATCCCGGATCATATCTCTGCGGCAGGATATTGACAGGTGGGGCTATCTGATGTAGTATCTACTTGTAAATACAAGATAAGACTGCTTATTAAGGCTATCTTGTCTTGCCAAAGCAATGCGGCAGCCTTTTGCTCCGGTAGATTCAAGGAACCGCATAAGGGACAGGAGTCGCGCACCGATTACAGCAAGGGAGGAGAAAGCATGATTGACTATTTCAAACTAGAAAAGGCCATCGGAAATCTTGACGAAGATACCGTGCTCGATATTGTCAACAAGATCGCCGCAGCCGGGGAGCCACAGATTGAAATGGCGGTGGCCGCTTTTCAGAAAGGGCTCGAGACCGTGGGGGATCGTTTCGAATCGGGGGAATACTTCGTCGGCGACCTGATATTTGCCGGCGATCTCATGTCCGGGGCTTTTGAGATACTCAAACCTCTGATGGCCGATAACAGTGAAAGCAATTTGGGTAAACTGGTCCTATGCACTGTCGAGGGTGACTTGCATGATATCGGTAAAAATATTGTTAAAGGGATGATGGAAGCTGCGGGTTTCGAGGTTCTCGATCTGGGCATCGATACATCTCCCGGTGCCATCGTGAAGAGCTTGCAGGATTCGGGGGCCGGGATACTCGGACTTTCAGGTGTTCTTACCCTGGCGGTCGATTCAATGAAGCGTACCGTAGAGGCGCTTGAGGCGGCCGGCCTGCGCCGGAAGGTCAAGGTGATCGTCGGTGGAGTACCGGTAAATGCCGACAATTGTAAGTCGATCGGTGCGGATGCATGGAGCCAGAATGCGGCCCAGGGCGTGAAGATATGCCGCGAATGGGCATCTGAAAACTAGATAGGGGTGAAGAAATATGACCATGAAGGAGCTGGAAAAATACCGCATAAAGTTGTTCCGTGAGGCCACATCGATGGATAATAAACCCGAGCGGGTGCCGCATCTGGCAAATTTCTGGACCTGGCAGATACTTGACGCCGGTTATACATTTACCGAGGCCACGCATGATTATGAGATCATGGAGCAGGTGATGCGCACATTCCATGAGCGCTACGGCTTTGACGGCTACCAGGAAACAGGAATTCGCAATCCGCAGCGCGTAACCGAGACGCTGGGTACTTCACAGTATATCTTTGACGATGTTCGCGAGACCATTACGATCAAGGATTTTACCCTCTTTGAACCGGACGAATACGATCAGCTGACCGCTGATCCCCTGAAGTTTATCTGGGAAAAGGTCCTGCCCAGGAAGTTTGAACGTTTTAACAGCGAAATGCCTGGAGAACTGCTCCGGCAATGCGCCCTGGAGCAGCAAGCCTTCTACACTTCCTCGTTCCAGAGAAACCGGATGCTGGCCGAAGAATACGGCGTGCCGCACCTGATCGCGCCGTTCAATGGCTTCATCTCCCTGGGTATAGAATTTCTTTTTACAGGACTGCGGGGGATCAAGGGGCTGGCCACAGATATGCACCGCCACCCGGAGAAGGTGCGGGAGGCATGCCGCGCCCTTGATATGCTCAGCGCCGAGCCGGTTATTCAAAATTTCATGAATGACCAGCCGGGTAAGCATCCTGATTTCTGCTTCGATGCGATCCTGGCCATACTTGCCCATACGATCATGAACCGGGAACAGTGGGAGATGTTCTACTGGCCCCCCCTGAAACGCATTCTCGATATGATCGTGGCCCAGGATAAGACGATCTACCTCTTTATTGAAGGAAGCTTTGCCCGTTTTGCCGAGTACCTGCAGGATTACCCGAAGGGCCATATCTGTCTCCTGATCGAGCAGGACGATATATTTGAACAGCGCCGGCTATTCCCGAATTGTTGCATCATCGGGGGTATGCCTTCCGACCTGCTGGGCAGCGGGACCAGGCGGCAATGTGTCGATTACACGCGCAAGTTGCTGGATGAACTGGGTAGCGACGGCGGCTTCATCCTCAGTCAGGATAAGATGATCTCTTACCGTAATGATTGTCAACCGGAAAATCTTCTGGCGGTCTGTGATTTTGTACGCGAATACCGTCCGTAACCGGAAAAAGGAGGGAGCGACGATGTCTGAATCTGCCAACCGGAAGCAGGTTGATTTAACCAAGTATCCTGAAGGTTTTGAAGCGGCGATGAAATATCTGGATTTTCTTCCCGATGAAGATGCCGTGCGCAGGAGGTTTCTTATCAGCCTGATGCAAACGCTGGCCAAGCGTTGATCTGTCTCCCACAGAGGTGACAGGGGGATGATTCTCCTGTCACCTAAATTGCGATTTGACCGGGAATGGCTAAAAGATGACATGCCAAATCCTGCTATTACATGATAATACAAGGCTGAAGTTGCCTTGATAGTAAAAGGGGGTATGCCGGAAGGTTCTAAATATTCAGGCCAGGCGTGGAGCCCTGACCGGTTCCGGAAGAGTCTATCTCTACCACGAGCGCTTTGCAAATCAGAAATAAGGAGGAAACAAATTGAGTACCAAACTGGCTGCTGAAAAGAAATTGCCTGAATCAAAAGTAATCATGTTTGCCATGGGCACATTTACCGCCGCTATATTTTTCAGCCTGGTAAACAGCTACTCGAACTTCTATGCAACTGATATGGCTCACGTTGATCCCGGCATTTACGGCACGGCGAATTTTATTGTTCGCCTGCTCCTGGTCGTGGCCGTACCGATAATGGGGATACTGGTCCAGAACGGACGATCCCGCATGGGGAAATACCGCATGTGGATATTTATCTGCATGCCCATCGTTTCGATATGCGCGGTTCTCTGCTTTACCAAGGTCAGCGGTTCGGCCATTTTCCTGGCGCTATTCTACAGTATTGCCAATGCCATCGCCTCCGGCTTGATCGGGATGTGCAGCAACTCGCAACTATCGCTGATGACGGTGATGGCCCAGAATGATCATGATTATGGAAGGCTCTCCACCAGGCGTTCCCAGTTTCAGGACATCAGCAAGATTCTATTTTCGGCTACCTTTCTGCCGCTGGTGTTTCTGATCGGCGGTGGGAATGATGTCAAGGGCTATTTCTGGGTCGCCGTGATTATCGCTATTCTCTGCTTCTTCGGCTACATGCTAACCGCTCATGCCGGCAAGGATTACGATATCTACGAGGATATGAGCGTCAAGAAAGAGAAGCGGAAGTCATTATATGCGCTGAGCGGTAAAGAGATGTACGATTCGGTTGTTCAGAACAAGCCGCTGATCATTATGCTGATTGTTGAAACGCTGAAATTTACAGCTTTTATGATTTTTATTTCGACGATGGCTTACTATTTCCAGTATATCCTTCAGGACTTTTCGAAAATGACCCCGATCATGACCATCGCCAGCATCTCCTCGCTGGCCAGCAGCCTGGCGGCGCCCTTGGTTCTCAGGCAGGTGGGCCGGAAAAATGCGATGGGCCTGGCGACGCTCTGCTACGCTTTGGGCGCGCTTCTGCCGCGAATGTTGCCCCCGAACGTGAACATCTTCGGCCTGGGTTTCGTCCTGATTTATTTCGGTATGTCGCTTGCCACCTGCTCGGCGCCGATCATGTTTGCCGAGTCGGCAGATTATTTTGAACACAAGAGCGGGCTGAAAGCACAGGGCTTTATCATGTCGCTGTTCGTCTTCCCCGTCCAGATCGGCATTGCCCTCAGCGGAGGCATTGTTAACTGGTTGCTGGCGGCAATGGGCTATGAGGCCGGCGCCGCGCTTACCGCCGCCCAGGTCGTGAGCATGCAAAACTTGATCCTGCTCCTTCCCGGCATCATGTTCGTGGCCGCTTTTATCCTGACGCTGTTTTACCCGCTCAGCGGTAAGCGGGTTGAGCAGATCAGGACAGAACTGGCCGCAAGACAAACCGCGTAGTATTGAAATGTATGTTTTGGAGCCGCCGGATCATGATCCGGCGGCTCACTTCCCCAACAGATCATCCCAGAGGCGGGCAGCGTGATTGCCTGCTCATTCCCTGAACAAGGCCGGTCGGGCCTGTATTTCCCGATAGTGTTACCGCAGATAGGGTTAAGAAGGAGGCGGTATCTCATGATTTATAGAATCGACATGAGCGGAGGCAAGATCTATACCGACATTGTGGTCGGGAATAAGCTGGTGGGCGGCAGATATATGATCGACTACCTGACGAGCATGTATATGTCCCCGACGGCGCATCCGCTTTCGGCAGAAAGTGTTTTTGTTGTAGCTCCCGGTGTTCTTGCGGGCACGGCGGCGCCCTGCGCGGGCCGCCTTTCAGTAGGCGGCAAGAGCCCGATGACCAACGGGATCAAGGAAGCCAATTCCGGTGGAGCGGCCGGACACAAGCTGGGCCGGCTAGGGGTGCGCGCCTTGATGTTTACAGGCAGCTCTGCGGAATACAAGGTGTTAAAGGTTTGCCGGGACGGATTAACCCTGGAGCCGGCGGACGGTATCGAAATGCTGAACAACTACGACGCCTCTGCCGAGCTGCAGAGGCGCTACGGAGAAAGGGTTGCCTTGATTATTGTCGGGCCGGCCGGGGTCATGAAGATGATCAACTCCGGCATCGGTGTGACCGACATGGAGGGGCGGCCCTGCCGCCTGGCGGCGCGCGGAGGCATGGGGGCGGTCATGGCGGCGAAAGGGCTAAAAGCAATTGTCATCGATGATACCGGTTGCCCGCTGCGCAAAGGCGCCCGGGAAAAGGAGTTTACAGAGGCGGTGAAAGCCGCGGTCAGGCTGATCAAAGAGGACCCGGTCAGCCAGGTCATCGCCAGGTATTCCACCAACGGCGGGGTTGTTACGGAGAACGATCGCGGCGCTCTGCCGACCTTTAACCACCGCGCCGGCACATTCGGGGAAAAAGCCATGGGGTTAAGCCCAAACACCATCATGGAACATGTTAAAACACGCGGCTCGGTGATGGGGCACGGTTGTATGCCGGGCTGTGTTCTGCGCTGCAGCACCATCCTCAATGATGAAAACGGGAAATATCTTACCGCCGGATATGAGTTTGAAACGGCGGCTGCCTGCGGCTCCAACCTGGGGATCGGCGATCTGGATACCCTGATGAAAATCGACCGGGCCTGTGACGAGCTCTGCATAGATACGATGGAGTTTGGGGCTACTGTGGGCATGCTCAACGATGCCGGTCTTTTTGAATTCGGTGACGCGAACAAGGTGATGGCATACCTCGAGGAGATCCGTCAGAATACGCCGTTGGGCCGGATTATCGGGTCGGGTTGCGCCAACGCGGCCAAGGTGCTGGGAATCAGCCGCGTTCCTGCGGTAAAGGGGCAGGCGCTGCCCTACCATGCGGCGCGCCCTCTCAAGGGTTACGGAACAACCTATGCCACATCGACGCAGGGCGCCGATCATACGGCGGGCTCGGTGGAGATGGATATGGCTTTCAATCTGGACCCGAATGGAAAAGTGGATATCTGCCGCGCCGCCCAGATCAATATGGCCTTTTTTGATTCGGCGGGGATATGCATGTTTGCCACCTTCATAAACGGACCGGGTAAATTTGCCGGGCTGTTCAACGCCTTGCTCGATGAAAATTGGACGGAGGCCGATCTCCTGGAAACCGGCAAGGAGGTCCTGCGGATGGAGCGGGCTTTTAACGAAAAATCAGGTGTTGGACCGGACAGGCTGCCTGACTGGCTATGCACCGAACCCCTGCCGCCGACAAATGCCGTGTTCGATGTGCCGCCGGAAGAACTGGACCAGTTTTACAACTTCTGATCTGTTCCGGCCAATTGGCCGTTAAAGGAGGGAGGGGATGCAGGCGGTGAAAATATTTGTCCGTGAGCCGCTGGCCGGAGCGCTGGGCATTGATGCCGGCGGAGCCGCGGTCAAGGTTTCAGGCAAGATTACGATTGCCGGGGCGCTTAAGTGTGCCGGAATCGATCTTGATTGTCAGGAGATGCAGGGCCGTTACCTTATCGTCTGCAACAATGAAATTGTACCGGCCGGCAGCCCGGCGCAAACCACTTACGTTGAACCCGGCGCCGTGATCGAGCTGCTGCCGGTGGCGGCGGGCGGTTGATGCCGGCAGGGATGCCCGGCAGGCCCACAGAGTGTGTTTGATCACCGGTTATTACGGTTCATGTCACCCGGTGTGGATCTCACCGGTAGAGAATAATTTTACGGGAGCGGGGTGAAAAATATGATGATCATCGGAGAAAAGATTAACGGAACCATTCCATCCACGGCCAAAGCCATCACCTCCCGTGATGAAAACTATATCCGCGATCTGGCCAGGAAACAGGCCGGAGCGGGCGCAGATTACCTCGATATCTGCGCCGGTGGAAACCCGGACAGAGAGCTGGAGACTCTGAAGTGGCTGATCGAGTTGGTCCAGGATACGGTTGATACGCCGCTTTGTATTGATAGCCCCGATGCCGGGGTAATTGAAGCGGTTCTGCCCGTAGTTAAAAGAAGCGGCATCATCAATTCGGTATCCGGCGAGAACAACAAGTGTGAGGTGCTCTATCCGCTGCTTTGCGACAATGATTGGCAGGTGATCGCGCTTACTTGCAGCGATAACGGGATCCCCTATGATGTCGAAAGCAAGGTCGAGATAGCCTCCACCCTCCTCGAAGAGGCGGCGCGATACGGCATTTCTCCCGGGCGTATGCTGCTTGATCCGCTGGTCATGGCTCTTTCTGCTGTAAATGACACCTTCTTGACTTTCAGGGAGGTAATCAGGGAGATCAGGCGGCTTTATCCCACGGTGAGAATAACCTCGGGGCTTTCCAATATCTCTTTTGGGATGCCCTACCGCAAGGCGGTCAATCTTAATTTTCTGGCCCTGGCCATAGCGGCGGGCATGGACTCGGCGATTATCGATCCGACGGATAGGGATACCATTGCCACAATTATGGCCACGGAAGCCCTGCTGGGCAGGGACAAATACTGCCGCTGCTATTACACGGCCTATCGCCGGGGGTTGATCGGAAAAAAATAGCCTGCGGTGACTAAACCATGCCGCCAAGAGGGTCCTGATGATATATAGTTTGCTCAAAAGTGGCAGAAAGAAAGCGCCTGAACCGGTTCAGGCGCTTATTGATTTGCCGGCATATGCTGTATGGTGATTCTTTATTGCCTGTAAGAAATCCGGCAGCTTTACTCGCTTGCCTGGGCTGCCTTGCGGGCGCGCATGTCCTGCAGGTTTGCACGTACCGCAGCCAGCCGGTTCTCACTAAGCGGATGAAACAGGGCCAGGATAACAGCTCCGGCGAACATCAACCCGGGCACCAGCAGAACCAGGTTCTGAATACCGAGCAGCTGTGCCGCCGTTGGGATTTGGGCGGGGTCATAGCCAATTGCACCAAGGAACCAGCCGGCCACAGGCACGCTGAAGGCGATAGCGATCTCGACAGGCAAGATATACATGGACATGATAAATCCATGCGCGCTGACACCTGTTTTGCTCTCGTAGTAGTCGGCGGAATCGGAAAACAAGACGACCCCCACGCAATGCTGCAGCGCTTGACCGATATAGGATAAGCTCAAGCAAAAAGCAAAGAAGGCAATATTGCCAACGAAAAAGAAGCGGGGCATCAGCAAACCTGCTCCGTAAAGCGCCATGGAGAGCACGCAGGTAGATTTTTTGCCGATCCTGTTGCTGATTGCGGGAGCGATCAGGCTCCCCCCGAGGCATATGATACTGGTGATCAGCAAGACGGGAGTCATCGATTCCATATCGTTGATCACATACTTGAAATAGTAAGCCATTGTGGAGACGAAGACCATGAAAGCGAGATAGCGAATTGATTCGATGAGC
>CAYFRE010000037.1:0-17104 GCA_964345455.1 uncultured Syntrophomonadaceae bacterium
GGTGCCCCTGTCTATCGCCGGGAAGCCTGCCTGACGAACACCTATCGCTTTCCTGCCTACAGCCTTAGTTACCCTGCTGGCGCTCATCGAAACCAGCTTTTCAGTATCAACTTTTTCCTCCAAGGATAAATCCAGCTGTTTTATGGAGTTGTGTAATATGTTTTCATAGAGCAAACCCAGCATGTGTAAAATTGCTTTCAGACCTTTTTTCGACCAGGAGCGGCCCCGCTTGGCCGTCCTCAATTTAAATAGGTCTACATTAGATTCTGCAGCACCCATCCCGCGCCAGGTCGGTGATACCTTTACCCCTTGCGCTTTAAGGCGTTGACGATAATCTATGAGAGCGTTTTTATGTTTTTGTAACCTGGTTTTCAACTCCAGCACCTCAAACCTTTTTTTCAGGCATTCAGTTTCCTCTGCAGCCTTGCTAACGATTTCAAGCAGCCCTTCGGGATTGTTTTGGTCTATCTGCTTGTTGGCCGGGCTGATATGCTTCTTGCTGCCGCTTAACACTTGCTTTACTTCACGCTTTAAATGAAACCGGTCATACTGGTAAAGAGCATTCCTAAAATGTTCGGTACCAGCACGGATCCAGGGGGCGAGATCCCCATTGATGATAATCCGGGTCCCCTTAAGGTTTTTGTATCTTTGGGCTAATCTAAGCCTGGTTTGCTCCCAAACGCTTTCTTTACTGCCGGCAATTACGGTTATGTACATGGGGTTTTTTAACCGGTAATCAGCATTCTCGCCCAGGCCCTGCCGCCTTTCCCATCCCTCGTGAACAACAACTAAATGTGTCTCGCGTTTATTTCTAGTTTTGCGCCCTTTTCGTTGAACCCCTGTCCAAAAACCATCAGCCTCAATAAACAAGGTATCCACATGTTTCTTTCCAGGCTTCTCATTAATGGCGTTCTTTAAAGCCCCTGAGGCCCGTAACAGGACCTGACGTATCTTCTCATGACTTAGTACCTGGTAGCCATACAGATCCTTTAAACGCTCCTGCACATCGCGGTAGGAGGGGCCCTTGGTGGCCCAGAGGACTACCAGCTCCTTTAAGCAGGAACTTACCTGGCCCCTGGCACCAAGCCCCAGTGCTTGATCGAGCAGGTAAATCCATTTCTTTTTATGCTTGTCCCAGTAGTAGCGGCGCTTAATTGTGATGGAACCCAGCATGGTCACATAAGTTCTTTCTTTTATCTCCTTGTACTCATAACGGCTTTTATCCCTTTTCGCCATCAAATACATATCCAGCGCGGAGAGGATTTCTACCATCGCCTGTTGAAATGTTTCTAGTACAGCATTCCACATGAGCTGCTCTAGCTCGGTAATGTTAAACTTAATCTGATCGTTCATTCTTGAGAGGCCTCCTCCTTTGGTTGTTATCCAAACACTACCTTCTGGAACGAGGTCTCTCTTTTCCTGCTTAAAGCAGGTTTTTTTGATCCTCTCCCCCCGCTAACATTTTACTCACAGCTCCGGACCTCCAATGTGTGGGTATTCTGAACGAAGCGAATAATTTCTGCCGGCGGGATGAGGAGCCGCCGCCGGACTGATTTATCTGCCGCTAAAGGGGCAACATATAACGGCAGACAAATTAAAAAAAGGCAGGTGTGGTTGCAGGTGGATCCGGGCAAACCTGATGGGCATACCGGAAAAGATAAAATATTTTACCTGGTCCGCCCTGCCTCCGGGGGCATGCGCAACCACCTGCAGCAGTTGCTGCGCCGCTTCAGCCGGGATTACACTGTCTACCTGGGAGCTCCTCCTGAAAGCGAATTGCAATCAGCCGGTCTCCCGGCAGATTCTCTCTTTCACATGCCTCTTTCCGGGGGGCTGAACCCGGTGGGCGATCTGCGAGCTTTCCGCCGCCTCTGGGGGCTGCTGCGCACGCTCCGCCCGGCCCTGCTGCATATCCACGGGTTCAAGGCGGCGCTGCCCGGCCTTCCCGCGGCGCACCTGGCCCGGGTCCCCGTTCTGATCACGGTACACAATTACCCGGCTCACCGGGCTTCTCTCTACATGCCTGCCGCCGGAAAAGCGCTGGGCGTGTCAAAAGCGCAATACATCGCCGTCTCCAGGGGCCTGGCCGTTGAACTTGCCGCCCTGGGCATCCCGCGGGCTCAGATCAGCGTAATCCATAACGGCATTGACCCGGCTCCATTCGAGGCGGCCGCCGCCGGCCGGTTTTCGCGGTGCCGGAAGGAAGGTGAACTCGTCGTCGGCACGGCGGCCCGCTTCGCTCCTCAAAAGGGGCTGGCCTATTTTCTGCAGGCCGCCGCTGCACTGGCCCCGCTCTTTCCGCAGATGCGCTTTCTGATAATCGGTGATGGCCCCGGGCGCCCCGCCCTGGAGAGGCTGGCCCGGCAGCTGGGGCTCTCCCGGCGGCTCTCATTTTGCGGCTACTGCACCGATCTACCGCAGCGGCTGGCCGGCATCGATATCTTTGTCCTCCCTTCGCTTACGGAAGGGTTCTCGCTTACCGTCCTCGAGGCTGCCGCCGCCGGATGCGCGGTGGTGGCCACGCGGGTCGGCGGCGTCCCCGAGATGATCGCGGACGGGGTACATGGGCTCCTGGTCCCGCCGGCTGATGCCGTGGCCCTGGCCCGCGCCGTCGCCGCTCTGGCCCGCAATCCGGAGCAGGCCCGCCGCCTGGCCCGGGCCTGCCGCGAGCGGGTCAGGACTCAATTTACCCTAGAACGGATGCTCTCCCGGACCGCCGCTCTTTACGGCCGGCTGGCCGGTGAGTGCCGGGCAGCAAAATTCAACAGGTCCGGGGTTGGCAGGTGACCGCTGATTCAAAAAAGCAGACCGGGTCCCGGCAAGAAACTTTTTGCCGCCCTCGCGGCTGCTGTGGCGGTGCTCTCACTGGTTGTTTTTTTACTTTTCCAGTGGGTTCGCGCCGCAGATGAGCCGTGGCTCTCTTTCAAGCTTGCCGGCGCTGCAGAAGGGGATGGACGGGTCCTTCTGCTGCTGGCGGACCGGCTCACTTACGGCGATCTCCGCCGCGCGGCGGGACCGAACCTGGCCCGGCTTCTCGAACAGGGCGCCGTCGCCCTGATGAATGTGCGCACCGGGCGGGCGGGCAGCGAAAGCGGCTATCTGAGCCTCGGCGCCGGGGCCAGGGCGGCGGCCGGTCCGGAGGGAAGAAATGCCTTCGAAAGGGGCGAGCTGTTCGAGGGGGAGCGGGCTGAAAAGATCTTCGAGCGCCGCACCGGGAAGCATCCCGAAGGGGCGCTCTTTCACCTTCAGGCCGCCGCGCTGCAGGAGAGAAACAGCGACCTGCCTTACCCGGTCACGGTGGGATTGCTGGGGGCGATGCTGCAGGAAAAAGGTTTAACCGCAGCGGTCTGGGGCAACGCGGACGGAGCAGCGCCGAACCGCAGCGCTGTAATGACGGCCATGGATTCCGGAGGAGAAGTATCTGCCGGAGCGGTGGGTGAAGAGCTGCTGCGGGAAGACCCCCTCTATCCCTATGGCGTGCGTACGGATATGAGCAGGCTTGCGGCGGCCGTTGCTGAACATATTGATGCAGCTGACCTGCACCTGGTTGAATTCGGCGACAGCAGCCGGCTGGATGATTACTGGCCCCATCTTACACCGGCAAGGGGAGAGGCGCTTTTCAGGATGACCATGGAGAACCTGGACCGGCTGCTCGGGGAGCTGCAGCTACTGGTTGACGGAGAGGGCACATCCCTGCTCCTGGTGACGCCCTCGCTGCCGCTGAACCGCCCGGCCGGCGGGGAGCAGCTTACCCCTTTTCTATTTACTGCCGCCGGCGGTCCCGGCCCCGGGCTCCTGGTCAGCGCCGCCACCCGCCGCCCCGGGCTGGTGCAGAATACCGACCTGGTTTCCCTGATCCTCTCGTTGCTGGCGGGCGGCGGCAAGAACGCTTCGCCCGGCCCGGTCTCATCGTTCGGCATAATTCCGGATAAAGAACCGCTTGATTTTCTGGATCGTTTCAGCACACATACGGCGCTGGTATTCAACCAGCGCTCCCCGCTGCTCAAAGGCTATGTGGCCGCCCTGGTTGCCGCTCTCCTGGCCGCCCTGGCCGGGCTGCTGCTGAAGATGCGCCCGCTGCTGCGTCCCCTCTCCCGGGTGATCCGGCTGCTGCTTTTCGTCCCCCCGGTGCTGCTTTTGCTCCCCGGGCTGACCGGTTTTCCCCGGCCGGCAGCCTGGCAGAGCGGTCTCATTTTTTTCGGAGCGGCGCTGCTGCCGGCCCTGCTGCTGCACCCCCTGCTGAATCGCAACCGCCATCTTTATTGGGCCGTGCTCGGCTGGGGCATCGCCCTCGTCCTGGTCATCGATACCCTGGCCGGAGCCCCCCTGCAGCAGCTCTCTCTGTTCAGCTACGACCCGGCCGGCGGAGCGCGCTATTACGGGATGGGCAATGAATATATGGGCGTTCTGATCGGGGCGGCCTTGCTGGGGACGGTGTCCCTGAAAGCATTTGTCTCCGGGGATACAGCATCGCCGCGGCAGAAAATTGTTTCCGCCTTGTTGGGGGTGACGATCATTGTCTTTTACGGCATGATCATCTTTATCCTGGCGGCGCCCAATTTTGGAGCCAACCTCGGCGGGACCCTCTCGGCGGCAGCCGCTTTTGGGGTGGCCTGGGCGGAACTGTCCGGGATCGGGGAACAGAATAAGAAAACGGCGCTCTGTGTGATCGCCTTTTTGATCCTGGCCGCAGGCCTGCTCTGGGTCCTGAATGTAGGCCTGCCGCAGCTCCGGCCTTCTCACGTGGGCCTCTTCGGCGAGATGGTCTCCTCGCGAGGCCCGGCCGGCTTCTGGGAGACGGTCGGGCGCAAGATGAGCATGAATTTGAAGCTGGTGCGCTATTCCATTTGGGGGCGGGCCCTGGTTACCCTGGTGGGACTCTGCGTGGTGCTATCACTTTACCCGGGCGGACTCCGGCAGCGACTGCGGAGAGAGCACCCCGACCTGGTTACCGGCGTGACCGCCGCCCTGGCCGGCGCCGCCGCCGCGCTGCTGACGAATGATTCCGGAGTGGTGGCGGCGGCCACGATTCTTCTTTACGCAGTGCCCCCGGCCCTGGTCACGGTCATGCAGAAAAGTTACACCCCGGGGCAAGATAGAGGTATAAGAAATGAACGGCAGGATTAACCGGGAATCAATGGAATATCTTACTTTGGGAAATTCAACCGAGGGAGGTTTGGCATTTGGCAACGGACATTTTTAACACTATGCTGCCAAACGGGATCCGGCTAACTGTTATCCCGGCAGCAAAATTCAAGACGATCAGCATGGCCCTGTTCATCCACCAGGAGCTTGTTACCGGGAAAGCTACCCTGACCGCGCTGTTGCCCTCGGTGCTGGAGCGGGGCAGCCGGCTCTATCCCGACAACCTGACCCTGCGCAGGGCGCTGGAAGAGCTTTACGGAGCCGAGCTCTCCACTGATGTGCATAAGAAGGGGGAGCGGCACCTGGTCTCCTGTTCGCTGGAGATGATGCACGGGAAATATGTCGGCGAGGGTGAGCAGATGCTGAGCCGCGGTTTGTCCATCCTGGGCGGACTCCTCGGCGATCCCCTGGTGGTGAACGGCGGCTTCAATGAGACATACGTGGCCCAGGAAAAGGAGCAGCTTGCCAATATGATCCGGGGCCTGATCAACAACAAGGCGCTCTATGCGGTCGAGAGATGCCTGCAGAGCATGTGTGCCGGAGAGAGGTTCGGAGTGTTTAAATACGGGCAAGTGGAGGATCTGGAGAAGATCGAACCTGCCTCTCTCTGGCGCTACTACCGTGAGATCCTTTCCAGCAACCCGGTGGAGCTCTATGTTGTCGGCGAACTCGATGCGCAGCAGGTGGAGGAGGTAGCCCGGGAGACGGTGCATTTCCACCGCGGGCCGCCACGGGACAGCCTGCCGGAAACAGAGGTCTACTTTGAGCCGCCCCAAGTGAGCTTCGTTGAAGAGAGGATGCCGGTCGGCCAGACAAAGCTGGTCCTGGGCTATCGCACCAATATCGCCTACCGCGACCCGCTCTACTTTGCGCTGCTGCTCTACAACGGCATCCTGGGGGGCTTCCCGCATTCGAAGCTTTTTCTCAGCGTTCGCGAGAAAGCCGGCCTGGCTTATTACGCCCACTCCCGGCTGGAAAGGCAGAAGGGGATCATGTTCATCGCCGCCGGGATCGAAGGGAGCAACTATGAAAAGGCCCGGCAGATTATTGAGCAGCAGGTTGAGGCGATGGCCCGTGGCCTGATCAGCGAAGTTGAACTGGAGAACACGCGCCGGGGGTTGATCAACCAGCTGCGCGCCGGGGAAGACAACCCCTACCAGTTCATCAACCGGCAGCTGGATGGCGAGATCGGTGGGAAACAGTACACGACAGATGAAATGATCCGGGCGATCGAAGAGGTCGGCCTGGAGGAGATAAAAGCCGCGGCGGGGAAGGTCCGGCTCGATACGGTTTACCTGCTGCAGGGCGAGGAAGGGGCGGTTCCGGATGGTCAATAAACAAAGCAAGACAGAACGCGAATTTGCCGAACTGCAAGAAACGCTATTCTGCTACACGGTCTACCCGGGGATGCCGCTCTACATTCTTCCGAAGCCGGGTTATCAGAAAAAATATGCCGTCTTCTCGGCTCATTATGGCTCGATCGACAATCGCTTCCAGGTGGACGGCGAGGCTGAGCCGGTGACAGTCCCGGAAGGGGTGGCTCATTTTCTGGAGCATAAGCTCTTTGAGGACGAGCGGGGGAATGTTTTTGACCGCTTTGCCGCCCATGGGGCGTCGTCCAACGCCTTTACCACCTTTACGCATACCAGCTATCTCTTCTCGACAACCGGCCATTTTTTCGAATGCCTCGAACTGCTGCTGGATTTTGTGCAGGAGCCTTACTTTACCGCCGAATCGGTTGGCAAGGAGCAGGGCATTATCGGGCAGGAGATCCGCATGTACGAAGACAATCCCGACTGGCGGGTATTCTTCGACCTGCTGCAGTCGCTCTATCACCGCCACCCGGTGCGCGAAGATATCGTCGGCACGGCGGAAAGCATTGCCCGGATCACGCCGGAGCTGCTCTATCAATGCTACCGCCGTTTTTATCATCCCGGCAACATGGCCCTGTTCGTGGTGGGCGATCTCGACCCGGACCGGGTTTGGCGGCAGGTCGATGAGAATATCGGCCGGCACAATTACAGGGAGCTTGGCGAGCTCATCCGGCTTTATCCGGATGAGCCGGAGGCGGTATTGCGGCAGCGCATCTCCCGCGAGATGGTGGTCTCGGAACCGCTCTTCAACCTGGGTTTCAAGGACCCGGCGTTAACGCGGCTTGAGGGCGACGCGCTGCTGCGCCGGGAGAGCGCCATGGAGATCATGCTGGATATCATTTTCGGACCCAGCGAGCCGCTCTTCAACGAGCTCTACGAGGATATGCTCATCGACGACCGCTTCGACGCGGGTTATACCGCCGAGGCGAGCTACGGATACGTTCTCATGGGGGGGGAAACCAGGGACCCCGACAATCTTTATGAACGGATCATGGGCGCCATTGCCAGGGCCAAGCAGGAAGGTCTCGGTGCAGAACAGTTCGAGCGTCACCGGCGCAACCGGCTCGGCAGCTTCATGCGCCGCTTCAATTCCCTGGAGTTTATTGCCAACAACTACCTTGCTTACCTCTTCCGCGGCAGCGACCTGTTCAACTATCCGGCCATACTGCAGCAGATTACCCTGGAGGAGGTCCAGGCGCTGCTTGAAGAGGTCCTGATTCCTGAAAGACACGCCGTCTCCATCATTCTCCCGGAAAAAGCTTGATCCGCAGGCCGTCCCTGTGAAAAATTTCCTGGGACAACAGGGACAGTCCCCGGTGTCCCACTTTCCAACCTCCAATAGCGTAGGGGGCGGGGCATGCCCCGCCCCAACCCGCATCGCCTGCGTCCCGGTGCTATTCGCCCGCACCTCGAGAAAGTTGCCTGGCGGAGCAATGGCCTGGAAAATCAATCGGCAGCTTGTTTTTTCATGATATGGCGGGTATGATGAATAAAGTGGCAGTGCAGCTAAATAGATTCAAAAGTTGGTGAAGTAAACATGGATAAAATAGGGACCGGAGAATGGATTCCCCGCAAATTTATTGAAGATGCGGTGCGGCAGATCGACCGCACCGTCGGAGCGGGCGAAAAGGTGGTCTGCGCGGTAAGCGGCGGTCTCGACTCCATGGTGGTGGCGCTCCTGCTGGACCGGGCCATCGGCGGGCGCCTTGCCGCCATCTTCGTGGATCACGGGATGCTGCGCCTGGGAGAGGCGGCGGAGGTGTCCGCCTATTGCGGGAAAAAACTGCAGGGCCGTTTTTATCGACTCGACGCCAGGGAGCGTTTTCTTAAAGCCCTGCGCGGCGTGACCGACCCGGAGCAGAAACGCCGGATCATCGGCACGGAGTTCATCAACCTTTTTAAAGAGAAGGCCCTCTCCATGGGGGATATTGCTTACCTGGCCCAGGGAACGATCTGCTCCGATGTCGTTGAAAGCGGGGCCGGGCCGGGCGGGGCGGCGATCAAGGCGCACCACAATGTCGGCGGTCTGCCCGAAGAGCTGGGCTTCAAGCTGATCGAGCCGCTGCGGGAGCTCTACAAGGATAGGGTACGCCTGGTCGGGGAGGAGTTGGGTCTGCCTGAAGCGATCTTGCAGCGCCAGCCTTTCCCGGGACCGGGCCTGGCGGTGCGGATCATCGGCGAGGTTACCGCCGGGAAGCTGGTCATTTTGCAGCAGGCTGATGCCATTTTCCGTGAGGAGGTCACCGGGGCGGGTCTGGCACAGCAGCTCTGGCAATACTTTGCCGTTCTTACCGGTATCCGCGCCGTGGGGATGAAAGGCGGGCGGCGCCATTACGGGGAGGTGGTGGCCTTGCGCGCGGTTACCTCCAGCGATGCCATGACCGCCGGCTGGGCAAAGCTGCCCGGGGATCTCCTGGAGAAAGTTTCACAGCGCATCACCGGCGAAATTTCCGCCGTATCCAGGGTGGTTTACGATATTACCCCGAAACCCCCCGGGACGATTGAGTGGGAGTAAGAGATATGATCTTGCCGGCCTGAATGCTTCTAACGATATCCGGGATAGCCGGCCAGGGAAAGAGCGCTAAGCATTAAGCGGTAAAAAGATGGGTGTAGCAAAAAGGAGGTCCGGGTTAACCCCGGGGCCTCCTGCGTTATCTTCCTCTGCAAATTAATGCAGCTAATTTCCCCGTTCCTGCATCCGCTCTGTTTCGCTTAACGAGGAAATATCCATGCCCCGCATCGCTTCACCGAGCCCTTTCGAAACCTTAAGCAGGGCTGCGGGGTCGTCATAATGAGCCGTCGCCTGGACGATCGCTTCGGCCCGGGCCTGCGGGTTCTCGGACTTGAAAATGCCCGAACCCACGAAGATCCCGTCGGCGCCCAGCTGCATCATCAGGGAGGCATCGGCCAGCGTGGCGATACCGCCGGCGGCGTAATTGAGTGCCGGCAGGCCGCCTTCTTCTTTGAGGTGCCTGAGCAGTCCGGGCGCCGCCTTCATCTCTTTGGCCATATCGGAAAGTTCATCTTCAGGCGCATGGATTACCCGGCGCAGGCCGTCCATGACCTTGCGCATATGGCGCACCGCCTCCACAACGTTGCCGGTTCCCGGCTCGCCCTTGGTGCGCAGCATAGCGGCTCCTTCGGACAGGCGGCGCAGCGCCTCGCCGAGATCCCTGGCGCCGCAGACAAAGGGAACCTTGAAGGTATGCTTGTCAATATGGTAGCGCTCATCGGCCGGGGTCAGCACTTCGCTCTCGTCGATGAAATCAACTCCGAGTTTCTCCAGGATTCTGGCCTCCATGAAATGGCCGATGCGCACCTTGGCCATTACCGGGATGCTCACCGCTTCCATGATCCGGAGGACCAATTCCGGATCCGCCATCCGGGCCACTCCTCCGGAAGCCCGGATATCGGCCGGGACCCTTTCCAGGGCCATAACCGCGACGGCGCCTGCTTTTTCGGCGATCTTTGCCTGTTCCACGGTGGTAACATCCATGATCACGCCGCCGCGTTTGATCTGGGCCGGGCCTTGTTTGATGCAGCTTTTATTTTGCTCCTTCATATCCCAGTCTCCTCCTACTTGAATTTATGTATTGATCTTGCTCACCGGGTGAACCGGCAGGCCCCTCGACGCGAGAAATGCCTTTATTTCACCGATTGAATAGCGGCCCCGGTGCAGGATCGAGGCCGCCAGGACCGCGTCCGCCCTGCCTTCGGTGAGCGCTTCGTAAAGATGTTCCAGCCTGCCCGCTCCACCGGAGGCGATCACCGGGATGGAAACGGCGCCGGTAACTCTTTTCAGCAGGGCGAGGTCATATCCGGCCAGGGTTCCATCTGCATCCATCGAGGTAAGCAGAATTTCCCCGGCGCCCAGCAGCTCCACTTCACGGGCCCATCCGGCGGCATCCCGGCCGGTTGGGTGGCGGCCGCCCCCGCTGTAGACCTCCCAGCAAAGCTCCGATCCGGGAGGATGTTCCAGGTTCGCCCGGCGGGTATCGATGGCCACGACAATGCGTTTGCTGCCGAAGCGCTTTGCACTTTCTTCAATCAAGGCGGGGTTCTCCAGGGCGGCGCTGCCGATCGATACTTTGTCTGCGCCGCCCCGGAGCATCTCATCGATCACTGCCGCACTGTTGATCCCGCCCCCCACGGTGAGAGGGATCCCGGTGGCTGAAATTTTTCCAATCAATTCGCGAGTGACGGGTCGGCTTCTTGCCGTGGCGGCGATGTCAAGCAAAAAAAGCTCATCGGCCCCTTCACGGGCATACAGGGCGGCCCGCTCTACCGGATCACCGGCATCTCGCAGATCGGCAAACTGCACGCCTTTGACGACGCGGCCTTCGCGCAGGTCAAGGCAGGGGATAATCCTGTGATGACGCATCTACCAGTTATCGCTCCCGGAAGCGGTTATTTTAAAACTAAACATATGCTCTGTACGTCTTGATCTTACCAAAATAATTGGAGTGCTGCAAGCTTGCGCGATCTGCCGCAACTGCTAATTTTCGGTGCGAGTTCCTAAGCAAAAAGCCCGTCTCTATACTGATGGGAAGAGACGGGACCGGCCCGCGGGGCTGTTCTTATTGTTTTCGCCAGAGAAAACCCTTCACGATATCATGGTTTTATCCGCCGGCGTTCGGGCCGATGCTGTGGCCGGTAACGCTTTTAGTTTTTGATCTGGGCGCCGCTGTTCGGATCGATATGGTAATCCTGGTCGTAGATCAATTCGGAAATAGGAACGATCTCGTAACTGTGCTTGCGATAATAGTCGATGATTTCGGGGAGGGCATCGGCGGTATGGAGACCGTTGTTATGAAAGAGGATAATCGCCCCCTTGTGGGCGCGGCTGGTGACCCGCTCGACGATCTCTTCCGGGGTCAGGTTCTGCCAGTCCAGGGAGTCTATACTCCACTGGATAGTCTTGTAGCCAAGCTCGGTGGCCGCCTCAATGACCTGGTTGCTGTATTCACCGAAGGGGGGGCGGAAAAGACTTGTTTTTTGATCTGAAACCCTTTCAATCATCTGCTCGACCTTCTTGATCTCTGCCCGGACCTCCTCCCTGGTCAGGCTGTTCAGATGCGGGTGAGTCAGGGTATGATTGCCGATCTCATGGCCCTCCCGGGCAATCAACTTGACATATTCAGGATAGGCTTCGACCCAGAAGCCGGTTAAAAAAAAGGTGGTTTTGATCTCATTTTCTTTCAAAATCTCGATAATCTTTTCAGTACGCTCCGCGCCCCAGCTGGCATCAAATGAGAAGGCCACCTTTTTTTCATTCATATCGACGTAATAGATCGGAACCAGCCGTTCTTCCTGGCCGACCACTGCCGCCAGCCTCCCGGGAATGTTCAGCAGGTGAGTCAAAAGCAGGATTGCCGCCACCAGGGCCAGCCCGATAATCAACTTCAGCCGCTTCTTATTAATTAAAACCGTCAGGAACAAGTCAATCACCCCCTTTATCGATATGAGCTCAGAAAGCGCTTTATGCTTTCTCCAAAAGCGCTCTTTTAAGTTATAATAGAAAAAATGCAAATGACAGATGGAGGAAATCAAAATGAACGGACCCAGAAGACGAAGCTGCCTGGAGTCGATCAAGCCTTACGAGCCGGGAAAACCAATTGAAGAAGTGGAGCGTGAGCTCGGGTTGGCCGATGTGGTAAAGCTGGCCTCAAACGAGAATCCGCTGGGGCCTTCTCCGGCTGCTCTGGAGGCTGTTGCGAAGCAGCTTGGCCAACTGCACTATTATCCCGACGGAAACTGCTATCAGTTGAAAATGGCCCTGGCCAAAAAATTTGGGATCGATCCTGACTTGGTGATCATAGGCAACGGGACCGATGAACTGCTGACCCTGCTTACACTTGCCTATATCAACCCGGGGGACGAAGCTGTAATGGCGCAGCCGACATTTTCCGAATACGAGTTTGCCCTGCGCCTGATGGGGGGAATACCGCGTCCTGTCTCCCTGGCCGGGGATGAGTTCCGCTACGACCTTGACGCGCTTGCCGCTGCCGTTAACGAGCGCACCCGCCTGCTTTTCATCTGCAGTCCCAACAACCCCACCGGGACAATCGTGCAGCGCAAGCCCCTGGAAAGATTCCTGGTCTCCCTGCCGCCAGGTATTCTCGTGGTGCTGGATCATGCCTATGCTGAATATGTCGCCGATCCCTCTCATCCCGACGGTCTTGACTGTGTAAAACAGGGCCGGCCGCTCCTGGTTCTGCGGACTTTTTCCAAGATTTACGGCCTGGCCGGACTGCGCATAGGTTATGCCATCGCTCCGGCTGCGGTGATTGCCGATCTAAACAGGGTCAGGGAGCCTTTCAATGTCAATGCCGCGGCCCAGGCCGCGGCTATAGCTGCTCTTGAGGACAGCGATCACCTGACCCGCAGCCGGACTCTTGCCGAAAGGGGCAGGAATCAGCTTGCGGCGGGATTCGAGCGGATGGGTTTAAAGGCGGTGCCGACTGAAGCCAATTTCTGCTTTGTCGATTTAAAAACTGATTCAAAGCGGATTTTTGAGGCCCTGCTCCGGCGCGGCGTGATCGTGCGCAGCGGAGATATTTTCGGTTACCCGACTTACATCAGGGTGACCTGCGGCACTGAAGAGCAAAACGAGCGCTTTTTGGAGGCGCTTGAAGAAGTGCTTGCTAAATAGTGGGACACCGGGGACGTACCTGTTTGTCCCACTTTCCTTTAACCGGTATTTTTGGTCTCCTGTATTTTCTCCCGTATTGATCACTTACCGCATGGGATCCAAGGGCCGGCAGGGAGCTCGTGGGGCGAGGCACATGCCTCGCCCCTACATTTTAAAAATTGACACGACTTTATAGCCATGTAGGGGCGACCCATGGGTCGCCCAAATCTGTAACGGTTAGCGTAAAACTGGTGCGTAAAGGATGGATCATCCCCGTCTCCAATATGCCAGGCATGCTCCACCCTTACAAGGTTAACACCCGGGATCGGTAACCAGGCGTTGCGTTAATACGGCGCGCTCGTGCTGCTGTCCAAAAGTAGGTCTAATGGTAACATCTGCCCACTATAATAGATTATAGCTGCGACCTGGCAAGGAGGGGAAGCCGTTTGCGCCCGGTGATCTCTGCCGCGGTAATCATATTATTTGTATTCCTGCTATACCGCCAAAGAAATGAGCTGCCCCGGCAAAAAAAACACCTTGTTGCTTACTTGATGGCTTTCTGCGCCATATTTATTACCGTTTCCATGGTCCGCTTCCCGAAAGATGCTTTTGAAGCCGCGGTGGCCGGCCTGCATATCTGGTGGGATGTTGTTTTCCCGGCTCTGCTTCCATTCTTTGTTATCTCACAAATATTGATCGGCCTGGGTGTTGTTCACATGATGGGTGTCTTTTTGGAGCCGGTGATGCGCCCCCTGTTCAATGTTCCCGGGGCCGGCTCTTTTGTCATGGCCATGGGCCTGGCCTCCGGTTTCCCCATCGGAGCTGTTCTTACCGCCGAGCTGCGCGCACAAAATCTATGCAACCGCGTGGAGGCGGAAAGGCTGCTCAGCTTCACCAATACCGCAGATCCGCTATTCATGATCGGGGCCGTTGCCGTGGGGATGCTCGGATTTCCGCAGGCGGGGCTGACGATTGTTCTGGCGCATTACCTCTCCAGCCTTACCCTTGGTTTGCTGATGCGTTTCTACCGGCGGAGTGAAGCCGGTTCCGCAGAACAGGTTCCACGGCGCGGCTCGCTGATTGCCCGTGCGCTGCAGGCTCTCGTGGAGGCGCGGGAAAAAGACGGGCGCCCCATCGGCCGGCTGATGGGAGAGGCGATCCATAAATCGATGGAGACCCTTCTTCTGGTCGGCGGTTTTATCATCCTGCTATCCGTGGTTATCCGGATCCTGGATCTGATCGGGGTGGTGGCTTTTCTGGGCCGGGGCATTGCCGCCCTGCTGGAACTGGCCGGTCTCAGTCCCGGGCTCGCCGCGCCCCTGGTCAGCGGTATTTTTGAGATTGACTTGGGCTGCCAGGCAGCAGCCAGTGCGGCCGGCGCCCCGATGGGGGAAAAATTGATCGCCGTGGGAATGATCATCGCCTGGAGCGGCCTCTCGGTGCACTGCCAGGTGGCCAGCATTATCTCGAAAACCGACCTGCGAATTGCCCCGTACCTTGCGGCCCGGGCCATCCATGCCCTGGTCGCCGGAGGCTACACCGCGCTGTTGTTGGGTCCGGCAGGGACTCTGTTCAACCGTGTTGCTTTACCCGTATTCCTGGAGACAGTGCCATCGGGCAGCCTATCTTTCTGGTGGTCCCGGACGCTTTTTATGTTCAACCAGCTCCTGATCTTCCTGGGGCTTCTCGCTGTCCTGGCCGCGGCCATATACATATTCCGCACCATGCGGGCCGTTTTCTTCTATACCCGCAAAAGTTAGTTAACTTGATGCCAGGCACCAAGTTAACTAACTTTTGGATAGGGCGGCCAGGGCGCGGGGGAGCGCCGTCGCTTCAATAAAGGCCAGCACGGTATCTCCGTATCTCCTTTGATCAACCTGCGGCTGATCCTTTGGCCAGAGACGGCTGCGGGTAAAGAGCTCGAGGATGAGCAGGCCGTCTTCGCGAAGCAGGTGAGAAAGTTCAATGGCCTGGAGAACCTGCGGCACATTTGTCTCCTGGTAAGGGGGATCGAGGAAGATCAGGCCGGCCTGCCGCCTTTCGCGTGACAGCAGGTCCAGAGCTTTTTCTACACCAAGCCCGATCAGCCGGGCCCGGCCGGCCAGGCCGGTGCGGTCCAGGTTTTCTTTGATCATCCCGAGATGCAGCCTGTTTCTTTCCACGAAAATACATTCCGCCGCGCCCCTGCTTAAAGCCTCAATGCCGATGGCACCGCTGCCGGCGAAAAGATCCCACACCTCCGCTTCGCAGACCCGCGCTCCCAGGATATTGAACAGCGCTTCCTTCACCCGGTCCGAGGTAGGCCTGACGGCCATTCCCCTGGGGACTTTCAATCTTGTTCCTCCGGCCGATCCGGCGATTACCCGCATGCAGCTTGCCTCCCGGAACATTTCTTAAAGTTTAACACCTAGGGTGTTGATTGACAATTCTCCATGCAGCATAAGCTGTGCCGCAAAGGTGAAGAATATTCCCCGGACCGCGCGCATAAAATTGATTTTGAACAAGCTTCCCCTGGAGGATCGCGATGTTTTCTTTATGGGAGTATTTGCAGGCGGTTATGGCCACCGCCTCTGAAAATTCATTTTTATACCTGGCGCTGAACAACCTGGGCGTTCTGCTGCTGCTCTGGATGGTCTCTGCCGTCTGGTTTTATTATGGCGCGCGTATCCCTGTTCCGCGGGGGAGAGTTTACCGGCTGGCGTTCTACTGCTATCTCTTCTTTTTTCTAAAAGAGCTGTTCAGGATAAACGGTTCCATTGTTGATTTCAGCCGGGGAAGCAGGATCCCTTACGGGGATGTCCTGGTGAACCTGATCCTGCCGCACGGCTTGATCGAATACCTCGCCTTTGCACTGGCGGCGGCCTTTGCCCTGATCTGGCTCGGCAGTTCACTGGAGAGCGGACGGTGGCGCTATCCGGGACACCGGGCCGTGTTCATCCCGGCCTCGCTGATTCTTCTGGCGGCGGCTGTCGAGTCCACGCTTACTCCATATATCTACGAGATCTATCTACTGAACAGCTAAAGGGCAGGAACCCCGGTTCAAGAGCTCCTGCCCCGCAGACCTGCAGGCTGACAGCACGATTTAAGCAAGCAGCTCCTCTATACATTCACCGACAACCCGGACATAGCGGGCGACCTCTTCTTTCGTGGTCACCGGGGAGACCAGGGCCATGTCGTGCACCGGCGACAGCAGGATCCCGCGGTTGGTGCAGTAGACATGGATCAGCATCTCCAGCGGTCCGGTAAGTCCCTCGCTGAGCAGGTCAACCTCGTTGTAATCGACATCCAGGAGCGTATCGAGCCCCCGGCGGGGCGGCTCGGCCAGAAAGCGGAATTCCACGCGGCAGCCGATGCGGGCGACATACCACGGCAGCTGATGACGCTCGATGATCGCGGCGATCCCCTGTTCCATTTTTTGGGCCAGGGGGATCATGTGCGCAAACGATTTTTCGGTTAGCAGGTGCTTCAGGGTGGCCTTGATTGCGGCCACCGCGGGGGCGTTTCCGGAAAGGGTCCCCCCGAAGCCGAAAAAGTTGTGCCAGGGGACCCGCTGCCCGATCATCTCCCCGATCTCCTGCGAGAAGCCGAGCACGGCCGCCGGATAACCGCCGGCAATCAGCTTACCCAGCACGAAGATATCGGGTTCGAGTCCCAGCTCGCCGGTCATCCCGGCCGGCCCGCCGCAAATGGAATGGGTTTCGTTGATCAGCAGCAGGGTGCCATACTTGCGGGTAAGGCTGCGCAGAGCCTCGTGAAAGCCCGGTTCGGGGTGAATGATCCCGACATTGGTCATGACCGGCTCGGCGATCACGCAGGCCACATCCCGGGGCGCCAGCGCTTCTTCAAGAGCACCAATGTCGTTGAACTCGACAATGCGCGTCATTTTGGAAGGGTCCTCGACCAGCGGTCCCATCAGCCCGGGCATGTTCATCAGGTTGCCGAAGAAGTCGACCAC
>CAYFRE010000038.1:0-16845 GCA_964345455.1 uncultured Syntrophomonadaceae bacterium
ATCTGCGGGCGTTACTATGCCATGGACCGGGACAGGCGCTGGGAACGCACGGAGAAGGCTTACCGCGCCTATGTTTACGGGGAGGGAAACCGTTCCTCCGATCCCCTGCAGGCCCTGGAAGAGGCTTACGGCCGGGGTGAAACCGACGAGTTCATTCAGCCGGTGGTGATTACCGGTCAGAACGGGGATCCCCTGGGCGCGCTGCAGGAAAATGACAGCGTCGTCTTTTTCAACTTCCGGCCGGACCGGGTCCGCCAGATCAGCCATGCCCTGGTAGACGACCAGTTCACCTGCTTCGAACGCGGCCCGGCGCCGCCGCAGCCCCATGTTGTGAGCATGACTGAATATGAACGCAGCCTCCCCCTGCCGGTAGCCTTTCCTCCGGAGTACCTGGAAAATACCCTGGGCGAGCTCTACAGCGATGCCGGATGGCCCCAGCTGCGCATTGCCGAGACGGAGAAATATGCCCATGTTACCTTCTTCTTTAACGGGGGGCGCGAGAAAGCTTTTCCGGGTGAAGAGCGACTGTTGATCCCTTCGCCAAAGGTGGCCACCTATGATCTGCAACCCGAGATGAGCTCTGCGGGGGTAGGCGAGGCGGCGGTACGGGCTATCGTCGAAGGGCGCCACCGCTTGCTGGTGGTTAATTTTGCCAATGCGGACATGGTCGGCCATACCGGCGTTCTGGAGGCGACGGTGAAAGGAGTGGAGGCGGTGGACCGGCAACTCGGTTTAATTGCGGAAGCGGCGCTAAAGCGGGGATGGCGGGTGATCATCTGCGCCGATCACGGCAATGCGGAGAAAATGATCGGCGAAACAGGCGGCGCGCATACCGCCCACACGGTCAACCCGGTCCCATGCTTCATTCTGGGCTGCGGTCAGGCACAGCTGAGGCCAGACGGCTGCCTGGCTGATATTGCTCCGACCATCCTGGAGCTGGCCGGCCTGCCGCAGCCGTCAGAAATGACCGGGCGGAGCTTGATTGCTTGAAAGCCCCTTCGGTTAGTCATCGTGGGCGAAACGCTGTCATCCTGAGCGAAGCGAAGGATCTCTACACCGGCCTTCGCGGAGAAAGATGACCAAAAAGGAGAGTAACAAATGGAAGAACAGATCATAGAGGTTAGGGCGCGGGAAATCCTCGACTCCCGCGGCAATCCGACTCTCGAAGCGGAAGTTCTGCTGCAAGGCGGCTGGCGGGGGCGGGCGGCAGTTCCCTCGGGCGCCTCCACCGGCGCTTTTGAAGCTGTTGAGCTGCGGGATGGCGATAAGGAACGCTACCTGGGCAAGGGCGTGCTCAAGGCGGTGGCCAATGTAAACGAGAAGATCGCGCCTGCCGTCCGTGGCTTGAATGCCCTGAAACAGCACCATCTTGATGAACTCATGATCAAGCTTGACGGGACCTCCAACAAGGAGAAGCTCGGGGCCAATGCCATTCTCGGCGTCTCCATGGCGGCGGCGCGGGCGGCGGCGGCGATGCTTGATCTGCCGCTCTACCGCTATCTGGGAGGCATGCAGGGAACGCTGCTGCCGGTACCCTTTATGAACATTCTCAACGGGGGGCAGCATGCGGATAATAATGTCGATATTCAGGAATTCATGATCGTTCCTGCCGGAGCGGACAGCTTCAGCCGCGCCCTGCAGATGGGGACGGAGGTATTCCACCATCTTAAAAAGATACTGGCTTCCCGGGGTTTGAATACCGCGGTAGGCGACGAGGGTGGTTTTGCACCGGACCTTGAATCCAATGCCGCGGCCCTGGAGGTAATCACCGGGGCAATCGCCGCCGCCGGCTACCGCCCCGGGGAAGATATCTACCTGGCCCTCGACGTGGCGGCCACGGAGTTGCTGCAAAACGGCCGCTACCGCTTCGAAGGGGAATCATATACCGGAGAAGAGCTGATCGAATACTACTGCAGCCTTGAACAGCGCTACCCCATTATCAGCATTGAAGACGGTCTCGGCGAAGAAGACTGGGAGGGCTGGGCCGAGCTGACCGGGGCACTGGGAGCAAAGATGAAGCTGGTCGGCGACGATCTTTTTGTGACCAATCCGCGCCGGTTTGCCGCCGGAATTGAAAAAGGGGTAGGTAACGCCATCCTGATCAAGCTGAACCAGATCGGCACCCTCAGCGAAACGCTGGAAACAGTAGCCCTGGCCCACCGCTCCGGCTACGGCGCGATCATCTCGCACCGTTCCGGCGAAACTGACGACAGCTTTATTGCCGACCTGGCGGTGGCGGTAGGAGCGGGGATGATCAAAACCGGCGCTCCTTCCCGGGTGGATCGCGTGGCCAAGTACAATCAACTGCTGCGCATCGAGGAGTCGCTTGGCAAGAGCGGCCGCTTTGCCGGCCGGGCCATCCTGAACAAATAGCAAGATTTGCTGGAGATCATAATTTGTGTTAGAATAAGTAAGCTTTAGTTTATAGCGGGGGTGCCTGTATGCTGCTTAATGTGCTGATTGCGCTTTACATTCTCGTATGTATCGGTTTGATTGTCACTGTGCTGCTGCAATCGGGACGCAGCGCCAGCCTGGGGGTTATTGAGGGAGGCGCACAGAGTCTCTTCGGAAAGAAAAAAGGTCTTGACGACATACTTGGCCGGGTGACGACCGGCCTGGCCGTGGCTTTTATGCTTTTCACGATCGTGCTGACGATCTTGAGGTAGAACGGCATTATATTTGCGATTGCAGTGGGGGCGGGAAAGTAACCTGCCCCCACTGCTTTGCGGTTGGAGTCAGGATGAAGACGTCAACCGTTGCTCCCATGCAGGCGGGGATTTCCCTCGCTCCTTTTATTTTGGCGCCGCTAAGGGTATAATGTAGACAAGTTAGAATTAGAGTAATATTATGGAGGAGAAACAGATGGAACGCGAAGAAGCCTTGCGTTTGGTTAAACAAGAGGTTAAAACAAAAAATTTGATTAAACATATGCTGGCGGTGGAAGCGGTAATGCGCCGCCTGGCCAGGGAACTGGGCCAGGATGAAGAGCTCTGGGGTCTGGCCGGCCTGCTGCACGACCTGGATTACGACAAGACGGTGGATCAACCGGAGCAGCACGGACTTCTCGGGGCGCAGATCCTGGAAGAAAAGGGCTTTCCCGCAGAGCTGATCCGGGCGGTCAAAGCGCATAACGAGATGCTCGGAGTAGAGCGGCAAACGCTGCTTGACAAAGCCCTCTATGCCGCCGACCCGGTTACCGGGCTGCTGGTTGCCGCAGCCTTGATTCATCCTCAGAAAAAGCTGGCGGCGATCGATCTTGATTTTGTGCTGAACCGTTTTAAAGAGAAGAGCTTTGCCCGCGGCGCAGACCGGGGACAGATTGAGACCTGCCGCGATTTAAACCTCACCCTGGAGCGGTTCATCGCCCTGAGCCTGGAAGCGATGCAGTCAATTGCCGCAGATTTGGGGTTGTAGTTGCCTGAATGAATAAACAAAAGAAAAATAACTCATTACCGAAGTGGCAAAATAAAATTGTGCAAGTTCTTGACGGGCATCGTCAGCGCTCATTGACGCTGCAGCAGCTCAGCAGGGCCCTGGGGCTGCGGGAAGACGAAAAAGCTTTGCTGGCGGAGCAGCTAAAGAACATGCTTGCTGACGGCCTGTTGATCAAAACCGGGCGAGGCCGTTACGGGCTGCCCCGGCGCCTTAACTGCGTCACCGGGATTTTGGAAGGAAACCGGCGCGGTTATGCCTTTCTCAGGCCCGATTCCAGGGAAGAGGATATCTTTATCAAGCCCGGCGCCCTCAAGGGTGCCGTTCACGGAGACCGGGTGATGGTCCGTCTCACCTCCTCCGGCAACCGCCGCCGCAAGCCTGAAGGCGAAGTGGTGGCGATCCTGAAGCGCGGCAGCGAACAGCTTATTGGGACGCTGGAGCGGCGCGGCAAGGGCTATTATGTAATTCCTGACGACAGCCGTTTCGGCCGGGCAGTAACCCTTTCGCGGGGTCTGAAAGAAGCCCGCCGCGGGGAGAAGGTCATGGTCAAGGTTGATTCCTGGCAGAAAGGGAATCGGCTCTCCCGCGGCCATCTTGTGGAGCGGATCGGGATGCCGGGCGCCCCGGGGACGGAGCGGCTCCTGTTTGACCGCCAGTACGAACTGCCCGGTGAATTCCCACCGCGGGTTCTAAAAGAGCTGGATACGCTCTCGCCCGAAGAAGCGATCCTGCGAATTGCTTCCGAGGAGAAGCGCGCCGACCTGCGCAACCTGTTCATGGTGACCATTGACGGGGAAACGGCGAAGGATTTTGACGACGCCATTTCACTGGAGATGCTCCCGGAGGGCGGTTACCGCCTGGGAGTGCATATTGCCGATGTCTCGCATTACGTCAGAGAAGGGAAAGCCATCGACCGGGAGGCGCTTGAGAGGGGCACCAGCACCTACCTGGTTGACCGGGCCGTGCATATGCTCCCGCCGCTGCTCTCGGAGAACCTCTGCAGCCTGAAGGCGGGAGAAGATCGTCTCGCGGTGAGCGTGCTGGTCGATCTCAGCGCTGCGGGAGATTTTCAGCATTACCGTTTTTCTCCCAGCCTCGTGCGGGTGGCGCGGCGTCTTACCTATGCCCAGGTGGAGGCGCATCTCGCGGGTGAAGAGAAACTTGACGGCAACGGGGCGAGCCCCGGTGAGATGCTGGAGCAGATGGATCGGCTGGCGGCGCTGCTGCGGCAGAAGCGCCTGCGGCGCGGCGCCCTTGACCTCGACATTCCCGAACCGCAGTTTATCCTCGATGAAGCCGGGAACGTCACCGGCGTGGATCGGCACCGGTCGGGTCGTTCCGAATCGCTGATCGAAGAGTTCATGATCCTGGCCAATGAAGTTGTGGCCGCTCATTTCGCGCGGGAGAAGCTGCCCCTGATCTACCGGATCCACGCCGTGCCTGCGGAGGAGAAGCTGGCCGCTTTGCGCGAGACCCTTTTGCTGCTTGGCGATCGAACCGCTGCTGAACTGCGCGAGTTCAAGCCGCATCACTTGAGGATGCTTCTGGAAAGATCCCGCGGCCAGGCCGCAGAGGTTTTGATTCGCTACCTGGTGCTGCGCTCACTGCCGCAAGCCCGTTACAGTACCGTGAACGAGGGCCACTTCGGGCTGGCTTCGCGCTTCTACTGCCATTTTACCGCCCCAATCCGGCGCTATCCTGACCTGGTCGTGCACCGGCTGTTGAAGGAATCGCTTGCCCCGGGGGGGATTACCGAAAAACGGCGGTCCATTTTACAGACGCGTCTGCCGGCAATCGCCGAGCACATTTCGGAAAGGGAGCGGGAGGCGATGGAGGCGGAGCGGGCCAGCGAGGATATCAAAAAAGCCGAATTCATGGAAGGAAAACTGGGAGAGGTTTTTCCAGGAATCATCAACGGCGTGACCAACTTTGGCCTTTTCGTGGAGCTGGAAAATACCGTTGAGGGGATGATCCCCTTGAGTGAGCTTGCCGACGACTATTATGTTTACCAGGAAAATGCGGCCGCCGTAATCGGGGAGCGCACTCGCAAGACTTACCGGCTAGGCGATCCCATCTGCATCAAAGTGATCCGCGTTGACAGCGCTGCCGGAAAGATCACCTTTTCCCTGGAGAACGAAAGATAGATCTGCAGGTTGTTATCTCCGGTAAATAATAGAAGGAGGTTGAGTCGGAGATGGAGATGTATGAAGCGTTGGAAGGCAGGCGCAGCATCCGTAAATATACCGCGGATCCGGTATCTGACGAGATGCTCCAAAAATTGCTGCGCGCCGCCGGCATTGCTCCTTCGTGGAAAAACAATCAATGCTGGCGTTTTATCATTGTTCGCGATCCCGTACGCAAACAGGAGCTGGCCGGTTCGCTGCCGGACGGAAATCCTTGCAAAAAAGCAATTGCCACGGCCCCGGTTGTGCTCGTCCTCTGCGCAGACCCGCGGACTTCGGGCTTGCAGGACGGAAAGGATTACTACCTGCTCGATGCCGGCCTGGCGATGCAGCAGCTCATGCTGGCCGCGTATGCCGAAGGTCTTGGCACCTGCTGGGTAGCCTTGTTTGACGAGGCCGCAGCCCGCCCGGCTTGCAATATTCCCGAGCCCTACCGTGTCGTGGCCCTGACCCCCCTGGGAGTGCCCGCCCACCGGCCCTCTCCGCGGCCGCGTAAAGAGCTCGGGGAAATTGTCTTTACCGAAGTATGGGGAAATGCCCTTAAATAAAGGAGGAAGATCAACCCATGAAAGAAGTTCTCAAGTTTTTAAAGGACAACGCCCCCTTTTACCTGGCCACTGTTGACGGAGACAAACCGAAGGTCCGTCCTTTCGGTTTTGTGATGGAGCATGAAAGCAAGCTCTGGTTCTGCACAAACAATCAAAAAAATGTATATAAGCAGCTGCAGACAAACCCTTATTTCGAGATATCCGCCACCTCGCCTGACAAAACATGGATCCGCCTGCGGGGGAAGGCGGTATTCGGGACTGCTCCCGCGGTGAAGGCAAAAGCCCTGGAACTTGCCCCTCCTTTGAGGAATATGTACTCCGTGGACGACACCATTTTTGAGCTCTTTTACCTCGAAGAAGGCGAGGCGACTTTCTGCAAGCTGACCGGTGAGCCCATAAAAACGGTCAAGCTATAGGTGAAGGGTAAATTTGATTATCAGTGCCAGCCGCCGCACCGATATACCCGCGTTTTTCGCCCGCTGGTTCATGGAGCGGATCCGGGACGGTTTTTGTGAGACAGCAAACCCGTTTAACCCGCGGCAGCGCAGCAGGATTTCTCTCCGATCTGCTGATGTTGATGCCATCGTCTTCTGGAGTAAAGACCCCCGTCCGCTGATGCCATATCTCAAGGAGCTGGAGGCGGCCGGTTATTTTTATTGCTTTCAGTTCACCCTGAACGGATATGGCTCCCGGCTGGAGCGGGGCGTACCCGCCCCGGAGACAGCGGCGCGCACCTTTTTACGGTTGGCGGAGCTGGCGGGGCCGGAGCGCATGGTCTGGCGCTACGACCCGATCCTGATCAGCGGCGAGACCGGCTTGCGTTACCACAGGGAACAGTTTTCCCGCCTGGCCCGGCTCCTGCGCGGCGCTACCCGCCGGGTCATGATCAGTTTCTTCGACGATTACCGCGGAGCCCTGGCAGCGCTGGCCCGCAGCGGGATTCGGGTTGGGCCGCGCCCCTCGGGAGAGGCGCTGGCCGTCCTGGCGGAGCATCTGGCCGGCACCGCCCGGGACAATGACCTGCAGATTTTCAGCTGCGCCGAGAAGGCGGATCTGCAATCTTCTGGGATCAACCCGGGGGGTTGTATCGATGCCGCCTGGTTGAACCGGCTGTTTAACCTGAACCTGCCCGCAGTCAAGGACAGGGGACAGCGTCCTCTCTGCAATTGCGCCCCCAGCAAAGATATCGGCGCCTACGGCACCTGCCGGCACGGCTGCCTCTATTGCTACGCCCGCGGAACGGACCGTTACCCCGGCCAAATTACCACTTGCTAAAAACGATCCATACAGAGTAAAATTATGGCATCAAAACCGGATCATTTATCACCGTGGATGCCGGTTTCATGGCCCGGTAGCAGGAACGTGTCTTCGAACATGATAATAGAAATAGCTCTTTCTCCTGCCCTAGCCTGCTTTCCGGCACCTCGAGATCAGCCAGGCATGCGCTGATTTCCACATCTCCCCCAGGAAAAGAGGGGCCGCTGAAAGAACAGCCACGTAAAACCATCCCTCCGCATCCAGCGGGACTACGTGGAAAATGGCGGCGGCAGCCGGGATCAAAAGAACCGCCAGCTGCAGGGCTGCAGAGACAAATACCGCTCCCAGCAGTGGCCGGTTGGCAAAGAAATTCCGGCCGGCAACGGAGTGGTGCAGCGAGCGGAAATTGAAGACGTGGACCAGCTGGCATAAGGCCAGGGTGGCGAAGGCCATGGTCCGCCCTTTTTCCACCGACTCACCTGCTCCGATGGAGAATGCCGTCAGGGTGATCAAGCCGATCAGCAGGCCGAAAGCAAGCAGCGTCCGGACCGATTGACGGTCGAAGAGGCCGCTTTTGGGATCGCGCGGCGGGCGGCGCATCATATCGCTTTCCCGGGGGTCGACTCCCAGGGCCAGCGCCGGCAGGCTGTCGGTAATCAAGTTGATCCAGAGTATCTGGATCGGCATCAGGGGCAGGGGCCAGCCCAGGAGGAGCGCGGCGAAGATGGTGATAATCTCACCGGCATTGCAGGAGAGCAGGAAGAAAACCGCTTTTTTGATATTTTCATAGATTACCCGTCCCTCTTCGACAGCATGCACAATGGTGGCGAAATTATCGTCGGCGAGAACCATCTCTGCCGCCTCTTTGGCTACGGCAGTACCGGCCTGGCCCATGGCTGTGCCGATATCGGCCCGTTTCAAAGCCGGCGCGTCGTTGACCCCGTCGCCGGTCATGGCGGCGATTTCTCCGTTTGCCTTCAGCGCCTTGACGATGCGTACCTTGTGTTCGGGCGCTACCCGGGCAAAAACCTGCAGGCTACTTACCCTGGCGGCCAACTCCTCGTCGTTGAGCTGTTCGATCTCCGCGCCGGTGATGATCTCCCCTTTACTTGAAGTCAGCCCCAGCTCCGTGGCAATGGCCAGGGCCGTCTCCGCATGGTCGCCGGTGATCATCTTCACATTGATACCCGCTTCGTTACAAGTTTTAATGGCCTCTCTGGCTTCGGGGCGCGGCGGATCGATCATCCCCATGAACCCGGCAAAGACAAGCTCTCTTTCCGCTTCTTCTGCGGGCAAGTCATTGTTTTCAGATAGGGGGCGAAAGGCGAAACCGAGAACGCGTAATGCCCCTCTGGCCATCTCCCGGTTGTGTGAGAGCAGCTCTGCTTTCTGGGAGGGGGTCAGCTCCTGCAGGCCCGATGAGGTCAACCTGTAGCGGCAGCGCTCCAGGATCACATCGGGAGCCCCCTTTGTCAAGATCCAGCTCTGCCGTCCTTCCAGCCCCGGCCACGGCAGATCCAGCTCGCCGCGGTGCACAGTGCTCATCAATTTTCGTGTTGAATCAAAGGGATATTCATGGATCCGCGGCAGCTCAGCCGTCAATTGATCCCGGTGCAGACCGGCTTTTGCGGCGGCAGTGATCAGCGCTCCTTCAGTTGGATCGCCGATTACCCTGAACTGTTCTTCCTCTTCAACGAGACGGGCGTCATTGTTCAGCAGGCCGATGGTTAGAAGAAGGCGCAGGTGACGGTCCCGGAGAGGATCAACATGCTGCCCTTCGTGTAAAAATCCACCTTTTCCTTTATAGCCCTCCCCGGTAATCTTGATGGTTGCGCCGTCGTAATTGGCTTGCCGGACGGTCATCTCATTCCGGGTCAGTGTCCCCGTTTTGTCCGAGCAGATTACCGTGGCCGCGCCCAATGTCTCCACTGCCGGCAGCTTGCGGATAATGGCCTGCTGCCGGGCCATGCTCTGCACTCCCAGGGCCAAAACGATGGTGATAATAGCCGGCAGCCCTTCGGGGATGCTGGCTACGGCCAGGCTGATAGAAGTAAGAAACATGGGCAGAATTTCTATGCCACGGAGAACTCCGATAATGAAGATCAGGGCGCAGAGAAAAACAGCGAGCAACCCCAGCCGGCGGCCGAAGTGATCCAGCTTTTTCTGAAGCGGGGTTTTCTCCAGCGGGGCAGCCTGGATCATCCCGGCAATATGGCCGATCTCGGTATTCATCCCGGTGGCGGTGACCAAAGCCCGGCCCCGTCCCCCTGTGGCTACCGTCCCCATGTGGACCATGTTTTGCTGTTCGGCCAGCGGCAGCGTCTCCGTGGAAATAAAGGCGGCGTCTTTTTCCACGGGAACCGATTCGCCGGTCAAGGCCGACTCGTCGATGCCGAGGTTGGCCGCCTCTACAAGACGGGCGTCAGCCGGTATGTAGTCCCCGGCTTCCAGCAAAACCAGGTCGCCGGGAACCAGCTCACGGGCCGAAATTTCAAAAACGGCCCCTTCCCGGACCACCTTCGCGATGGGCGCACTCAAGGTTTTCAGCGCGGCGAGGGATCTCTCGGCCTTATATTCCTGGATTACGCCCAGGACGGCATTCAGCAGAACTACGGCTAAAATCACTATAGCGTCAGTTACTTCGCTGATTGCGAGCGAGACCGCCGCCGCGGCAATCAGCAGTAAAACCAGGAACTCCTTGAACTGGCCGAGAAACATCCCCCAAACGGTAATCCTTTTTTGCTCCTGAAGTTCGTTCAAGCCGTATTGCTTTTGCCGCTGCTCTACCTGAGCGCGGGTCAAACCACGGCTGCAATCGGATTCCAGTGCTTCGGCTGTGTTTGTGGCGCTGAAAGCGTGCCATCCGGTTTCCATGAGGCTGTCCCCTTCCAATTAAATTTTAACCTTCCATAACAAGAAAAAACCTTTAACATGGATCATGTTAAAGGTCTGGCTGCTTGCCGACTTGCAAGAGATGGACCAGGTATCGCTACCGGGCTTGTTGATCCATCTGACAGGTTAAACCTGCCAGTTACTCCCCTTTGCCTTGATTATAACTTCAGGGGAGAGCACGGTCAAGCCAATCGCATCCCGGCAACCACGACACCCTCTAGTGCATGGATGTCCTCCAAGTTTCATGGCACATGCATGTTCTCCCGGGGTCCGCGTTTATGCTCCGCTCTCTTTATTCTCATCCTGCCCTCCCCTTTTTCATCCTGCATCCCTCTTTACGTCATCTTGCCCTCTTTTTTCCATCCTGGCCTCCTTTTATTCTCATCCTGCTTCCCTTTATTGTCATCCTGCCCCCCTTTTATTCTCATCCTGCTTCCCTTTATTGTCATCCTGCCCCCCTTTTTTGTCATCCTGAGCGAAGCGAAGGATCTCCAAACCGGGTAGAATCATAAAGCAAAACCCCTGCATTACCAACCAGTATTTTCTTGACGCAGGGCAAAGCGGGTGTTATCATATCGCTACAGGAGCTATACCCAGGTGAACCCTATTCGATCAAGTGATTTTAACGATAGGGTTTATTTATCTCAACTAAGGAACTGATTGCATGGAGAAATTAATTAGCCGCAACCGCAAAGCTTATCATGATTACCATATTGATGAGACCTATGAGGCCGGCATCGTGCTTACCGGAACAGAGGTGAAATCTATCCGCGGCTCAAAAGTGAATCTGAAGGACAGCTACGCCCGGGTTGAGAGAGGAGAGCTTTTTCTCTACAACATGCATATCAGTCCTTACGATCAGGGCAACCGTTTCAATCACGATCCGCTGCGCACACGGAAGCTGCTGATGCACAAGGCGGAGATCGGCCGCCTTGCCGGCAAGGTTAAAGAGAAAGGCTATACCCTCATTCCGGTGAAAATCTACCTGAAGCAGGGCCTGGTTAAGGTAGAGCTGGCCCTGGCCAGGGGAAAGCGGCTTTACGACAAGCGGCGGGCGATTGCCGAACGCGACCAGCGCCGAGAAGTGGAGCGCGGCCTTAAGGAGAAGACGCGGAACTATTGAACGTTTTTGTGACCGGCCGAGTATGAATAATCTTTGCCTGGACCGTCCCGGCAAGTGCCGCGATTATAAATATTTAGAACAGGCGGCTTTATTTTTGGGGGCATTTCGGATATAATATAAGTGAGCCCGCTAATCATGGGGGCGTAAGGATTCGACGGGGGTTGTGGATGCAGGAGCCGCAGGCCCGGGACCATGGCCCGGTAAAAACATGGAACGGCTATAAACGCCAACGATAATTTAGCCTACGCTGCTTAATTAAGCGGCGCGTCCCTTTCCTCCCTGACCGGGGGAGGAAGCAGGGGCGTCGACAAACCGGCCTACCGCTGCAAGCGGCCGCTCCACCGCTGCAGGGGGAACTTCAACGGAGACGGCAGCGGCGGGTCCCGCTCCGGGGAACCGGCGCTGCGAGACAAGAACCGGAGCTAAGCCTGTAGAAGTTCCTGTTGCCTGGCCTTCGGACGCGGGTTCGATTCCCGCCGCCTCCACCAATATGAAAAAAAGCGCGAGCCATCTTTTTTTATGGGCTCGCGCTTACCTTTTTATGGCCGCCTTGAGCCCGAAGTGTCATGATCTGTCACGAAAGCCGTCCTGTATAAAATTATTATATAATTGTAATAAAAAAATGAGGGGTTATCCAGATGAACAGAGTTGTTGAAACACTGAAAAACAGAACTTCTCTGAGAAAGTATGATCAAAGGCCTGTCTCACATGAACACCTGGACACAATACTTGATTGTGTGATGAGGGCTCCGACAGCAGGCAATATGATGCTTTATTCTGTGATCATAATCGAGGACAAATATAAAAAAGAGATATTGAGCCGCACATGTGACCACCAGCCCTTTATCGCCAAAGCGCCTCTCGTGCTTATTTTCGCTGCTGATTATCAAAAGTGGTACGATTTCTACAAGGCCGGAAATGTAGAGGAATATTGCCGCCGGGAAAATATCCCCTTCGCCTACCCTTCAGAGGCAAATTTGATGCTCGCTGCCTGTGATGCCCTGGTAGCAGCGCAAAATGCAGTTATAGCCGGAGAATCCCTGGGCATAGGTTCATGCTACATCGGAGACATCATGGAAAGGTACGAGGAGCATAAAAAACTTCTCAATCTGCCTGATTATGTTTTTCCCGTTGCCATGCTCTGTATGGGGTACTATCCTGATCACTACAAAAAAAGGCTTCGCCCGAGATTTGCGAAAGATTACGTTTTTTTCAAGGACAGCTATCGCAGGCTTAATGAGGATGAAATAAAGGAGATGTTCAGCTCCCTTGACGAAAGTTTCAAAACAGAAAACCTGTACAATGCCCAGAACTATGCCCAGTTTCATTATGCCAGAAAGACTGGCGCGCCATTTTCAAGAGAGATGACCAGATCGGCAAAAGAGGTGCTAAAAGTATGGAATGGCAGCAAGAGGATCCAAGGTCCCGGGAAGCCCCTGTAGCCGTATGTAAACTTATTCGCAAAGCAAATAATAATGGCCCGCAGCAATTACCTGTTCTTGACAGAAAAATTTTATAAGTGTATTCTAAGAGGTGTCTGAATCCGTAAGAAAATTGGGAAATTTAAAATGTCGAGCTTCTAACAAGCCTTATCTCGGGGGGAATCTTAATGATGCCAAAGATAAGTATCATATACGCGACCAAAACCAGGCATTCCAAAAAAATCGCGGAAGCGATTGGAAAAGCCCTGAACATCCAAGCGTTAAATGTATCAACTCGCCCCGTTTTAGAAGATACGGATCTGCTCTTTATTGTGGGAGGAATATACGGGGGCGAAAGCCTGCCGCTACTTCTGGACTTTGTGAAGGCTTTGGATAGAGGAAAGGTAAAAAGGGCCGCGCTGGTGACATCCTGTGCTTCGAAAAAGCACAGGCAGGACAGTGTCAGAAAGCTTCTCCAGCAGAAAGGAATTGAAGTGCTGGACGAAATAATCTGCCGGGGAAGCTTTTTATTTATTGGCTTTGGCCACCCCAATAAAAGGGATATAGAGGAAGCGGTCAATTTCGCTGTCCGGGTATCAGAAAAGGAGCGTGGGCGGGTTGAGTAAAGTTTTAAAAGTTGCGGGGATTATTCTGGCCTTTTTAATAATCATTGGAGTCGGCGCCTATGCGTTGGTAGCAGTTATTGCCGAAAAGAATTTGTCCATGCTGGAATATAAGAACGTAGACATGAACACGGTGGCAGATGGCGTTTATCAAGGGGAAGCCGATGCCAGGCTGGTTTTTGTCAGGGTCGAAGTAAGCGTGAAGGACCATCGGATCGAGGATATCAAAATCTTGGAACATAAAAACGGCATGGGTGGCAAAGCCGAATCCATCACCGAAGAGATGATCGAGAAGAACAGCTATGAAGTGGATGCCATCAGCGGCGCAACATTTTCAAGCGAAGTCATAAAAAGTGCCGTGAGCAAAGCCTTAAAAAAAGGCTGCGGGGTCTGAGGTTAATCAGCGGGCGGGCGTGCCCTGCCAGACAAGATGTGGAATCTGTTTTCGGCCGATTAAAACACAACTGGTCGTTTAGGCGCTTTATTATGTTAAAGGGGAATAGAAAAGGTTAAGCACAGAGTTTGGTTTGCTGTGTATTCCCATAATATAGCAAAGATGGCTGCTTTAATGAGTTAAAAATCAAGAAAAAGGGACCGCTCCAAGCTTTTGGAAAAGACCCGAGCGTATTTCAATACCCGCCTAAGTGCCGGCTTTTAAATTGGAGGACTGGAATGGGCAAAAAATTGTGTAAGCCTGGGATAATAGTTGTTTTCTCCTTGTTCATTTTTGCAAGCGTTATTGCATGCGATAGAAATGCTATCGGACCGGAGGAGGAAGACTATGAAGAAATAAATTTCGAAAATATGCTGAGTCTGGAAAGAGAGTGGGAAAAGGAAATAGAAGTTGATGAGACTGCCTACAACCTTTCTCTTAGCCCTGACGGCAGCAGATTTGTATATTACCAGGCATCTTTATGGCCTATGGCCAGGCTTGTGGATATCAATGGAAAAGAATACAAGCTGCCCCCGCTGGAAACCGACAACGCCAGCAGAGGGGCTGTTTCCTGGTATGATGATCATAAACTGGCCTATGTTTCGCTGTCCGGTTTTATAATTGATCCGGAAAACCTTGACTCCCATATTTACCTGTATGACCCGGACAGCGGAGAAGCCGACATCATCGATTCGCCGGTGCGCCTGCTTGATAATACCGGGGTGGCAGTGATCAATTCCAAGTATTTATTGGCTTTGTCCTTGGAAGGGTTGTACAGGTATTCTCTTGAAGAAGAAAAATGGGATCTGCTTGCTCCCATTCCGGATTCTGCAGAAGGATTTTTATGGAGCGGTGATTATTCTAAAGCGGCATATACTACCATGCCCGAACCAAGCCGCAATCTTTATATCCTGGAGACGAGCACCGGCCAACAGGACTTGATCAGTGTGGATTACCCGGGCAGGCTGGCCCTTGTCTGTAAAGATGAAGAGAAGAACGACTTCATAATTACTGTAATAAAGCCCGAAGGAACAGAAGTATATTCAAAGATATTAAAAGTATTAATTCTGTTGGATCAGTTAGGTGGGTTCCCTATAGTGAAAAAATCAGCTTTTGGCTTGAAGATGATGAGGGCGGCCATTTAAGAATAGTTGATATGAAAAATCACCTGGTCTATTTAGACGAGAAATTATCAGGCTGGGATCGGGGGCCAGGCTGCGATTACGCATGGTTTGCGGAAAACTGCCTGGCTTATATAGAACATGTTGATCCCAAGCCGTTGGTCCATATTGTGAGATACAAACCATAACTAAAGAAAGCGCTGCGCTCAGGATGACATGTTGGGGCGTGTTCTTATCCAACCCAAATGAGCCAAAGTCACCGTCCCCTTGACTCATGACACATGTTTTTTCCGACCTCCGACCTCTGACTTCCAGCCTCCAATATCGTAGCGGGCGGGCTTTCACGCCCGCCCGCTACATGGTTTCCTCCTTGAAAAAGGTTTAAACCGTTATCCCCCCCTTTGAAAAAGGGGGCAAGGGGAGGGGGGATTTTCCTTTTATCACAGCCCCAGTATGGCCACGCTGCAGACATTCTGGTGCGGCACCCCGCCGAGATTGTGGGTCAGCCCCAGGCGGGCGTTTTTGACCAGGCGGTCCGCGGGCCAGCGCTGCAGGAGCTGGTTGTAGATCTCGTAGATCATGCGCAGCCCCGAGGCGCCGATGGGGTGGCCGAAGCATTTCAATCCGCCGTCGCTCTGGCAGGGCAGCTCTCCATCCAGATCGTAGAAGCCGCTCAAGATGTCATCGGGCGCCTGGCCGGGCGGCGATACGGCCAGGTCCTCCATGGTCACCATCTCGGTGATGGAGAAGCAGTCGTGCACCTCCATCAAATCGATCTCTTCACGGGGATCGCTGATTCCCGCTTCATCGTATGCCCGCTGCGCCGCCACGCGGGTGGTCAGGATGTTGGCCCCGTCCCAGCGGTGATAGAGCGCCTCCTCGCCGGAGCTGACGGCAATCTGCAGCGCCTTGACCAGGACCGGCTCCCGGTCCGGCTTCAGCGTGCGCGCGATTTCAGGCGTGGTCACGATGGCCATCGCCGCCCCGTCGCTGACGCCGCAGCAGTCAAATAACCCCAGGGGATAAGCGACAAAAGGCGAAGAGGAGATCTGCTCCTCGCTGACGGCTCGCCTCAGGTGAGCGCGGGGATTTTTTGCACCGTTCTGGTGGCTTTTCCACGAAATATGCGTAATCGCCTCTTTGATCTTATCCAGGGGTACTCCGTACTTCGCTGAATAGGCCGTGGCCAGCTGGGCGAAGAGCCCGGGGGCGGTGGCATTGGGAGAGATCAACCGGGAAAGTTGACCGAATATCGGGGAGTCGGGCAGCCCTCCGTAGCCGACATCCTTCAATTTCTCCACGCCGGCGGAGAGGGCAATATCATAGGCTCCGGAAGCCACGGCATAGCAGGCTCCGCGGAAGGCTTCAGTCCCAGAGGCGCAGAAATTTTCCACCCGGGTGACTGGAATGAAGGGCAGGTGCAGGGTGGAGGCCAGGTAGCAGCCTCCCTTGCCGATATTGACTTCGTCGATATGATGGCCGATCCAGGCGGCCTGTATCTCCTTCTTTTCGACTCCGGCGTCGGCAAGGCATTCGCAAAAAGCCTCGAGAAGGAGGTCGCTTGAGTCGAGTTTCCAATGTTCGCCGAAGACGGTGCAGCCCATTCCCAAAATGGCCACCTTGTTACGGATTCCTGCAGCCATTTATGACACCTCCTTTGTCACCGGAACAGCTTTCCAGAAGTAAAAAGTCGTATCTCGCTTGGGGTCGTAGTATTTGATCCGGAAGGTAAACTCCACCGGTTTACCCACCTGCAGGTCATCAAGGGTGCAGTCGGCAAATTCGAACATGGCCCGCCCTCCCCCGTTA
>CAYFRE010000039.1:0-16705 GCA_964345455.1 uncultured Syntrophomonadaceae bacterium
GCGAGATGGCATGAGAAGACCTACTACGAGCTGGCCCAGATGGCCCCCGCCGAGGCGCTGGCCGATGCGGAACTGGAGCCCGGGGAAGTGGATGCAGCCTTTTACGCCATCTACAACGATATTTTCCAGCGTACCTGTATTCCCGAACACCCCCTGCAGGGGATCATTGGGCTGCAGAACAAGTTCGGGCTGCGCGTCAGCAACGGCGGGGCCACCGGCGCCTATGCCATGTCGGCAGCGCAGGCCTATCTTGCCGCCGGCCGTTTCAAAACCGCCCTTGTCCTGGGCGTGGAGAAGGCAACCGACTGCTTCGACTTCATGAGCATGTCCGCCACCCCCGAAGTGATCAAGACAATCGGCTGGTCGGGGGACAGTTTTTACGAGCAAAAACTGGGCTGGACCGCGGCGGACAGCTATGCCGAGGTGGTCCTGGCCTACATGGATGAGCATCCCGGTGACCTCAAACCCGAGATCACCGCACAGATCTCGTCCCTGCTGAGCGAGCAGGTCCGGACAAACAACTATGCCCAGCGGCAGTTCGACCAGGTGACCCCCGAAGAGGTGCTCAACTCCCGCACCGTAGTCTACCCCTTCAAAGAGCTGGAGATCTGCGTCTACACTGAGGGTGCGGCGGCGCTGGTCCTGGCCGAAGAGGAGACCGCCAAATCGATCTCACGCCGCACCGGGCAGCCGGTTGTCTGGATCACCGGTGTCGGCGAAGCCAATGAACATTCCTTTGCCGGCAAGAACCACAAAATAATGAGCCGGATCATATCGCACCATCTGGCCGCGCACCGCGCTTACGAGATGGCCGGCATCAGCAACCCGCAGAAAGCGATCGACGTGGTGGAGGTCCACGACGCCTTTGTCCACCAGCTCGAGATCACCATGGCCGAGATGGGCTTTGTGCCGCACGGCCGCGCCGACAACCTCATCGAAGAGGGCCTGATCCTGCCGGGCGGAGAATTTCTGCTGAACCCCTGCGGCGGGCTGATCTATTCCGGCCACGCCGTCGGGGCCAGCAATATCATGTCGGCCTGGTCGGCCCGCAACGAGTTGATCCGCCGCAAGTTGAAAACCGGCCTGGTGCACGGCACCGGCAGCACGGTGGCCCAGTACGGTGCGGTGCTGATTCTCGAGTGCGCTTAGAGCCTGATTTTCCAAATAACCGGAGGTGAGTTTAGATGAGCATAAAGGTAATTCCACCGGAGGCGATCCCCGAGCAGGGAGGATACACGGTTTCCATCGAGGGAAAGGATTACCTGGTAATGAACGACGCCATGTTTACCTTCTACCAGCGCGCCATGGGCGAGTTCAGCGAATTCTTTTTGGCGCTGCGGGATGAGAAAAAAATTCTCGGCTGCCGCTGCACCCACTGCGGCATCGTCCGGGTGCCCCCTTTTGCCCTCCGCTGCCCCGAATGCAATTTCGCCCCCACGGAGATGATCGAGGTTGAAGATACCGGCACGATGATCGCCACCCCGCCGATCACTTACTTCGCCAACTCGCTCTTCCAGAGACAGGTTCCCTTCGGCCGGGGCCGTATTCTTCTCAAGGGCGCCGATACCGCGTTGAGCATCAACTGCTATACCACCAGGGGGATCCTTGTCCCGGGGCTGATCAACAGGGGCACCGGGATGAAAGTGGTCTTTCAGGATGAGCGCATCGGGGAGATCACCGACATCTTCTGCGTCCCCGCCGCCGAGCTTACCGCGGAGCAGATCGCAAAGAAAGGCCTGCTCTCATCGGAGCTCGATTGGGAAAGAGCGGTTGAACCGCAGCTGCCGGAAAAGACGGATAAGAACAGGGCCCGCTTCGAGAACGTCTTGCACAAGCTGGAATCTCTGGTAGCGGAAATGAATGAATGCGCCAGGGCCCGCCGTGATATTGCCGAATGGTTCCGCGTCATCCTGGTCAAGTCTTCCGGGGGCACTTTTGTCCTGGAGATTGCCAACGGGCAATTGATCATCATACCGGAGGCGGCCGCCCAACCGGACTTCACCATTGTCTGTCCCGACCTGGAGGTACTGCTTGACGGGCTGGGCTACAGGGGTTCACTGACCCAGGCAATCATGAAGCGCGATCTCTGGATCAGCAAAAACAGCGAATTTACAACCATCTTCAAGCTGGAGCGGATGGCCCGTTCGCTGGCCCGCTCCAAAAGAGAGTAAAAACAACGGGTTGGGCCTCTGGGACACCGGGGACAGTCCCCGGTGTCCCAGAGATCCTTCGCTGCGTTCAGGATGACATATAAGGCCCGTTTTACCTTAGGATGACATACATTTCTACTGTACGTTGAACTCGCGTTCGAGCTTCTGCAGGACGCGTTTTTCAATACGGGAAACATATGAACGGGAGATCCCCAGCGTGGCGGCAATCTGTTTCTGAGTATGCCGCCTCCCCTCTTCAAGGCCAAAACGCATCGTCAAAACTTTTTTTTCCCGGATCTTCAAATTCTGGATCATCGTCTCCAATTTATCCCGGAGCAGGCTCAGTTCGACCTCTTCAAATATGGTGTCATCGCTGGAGATCACCTCCATCAGGGTAATCTCGTTTCCTTCCTTATCCATACCGATCGGCTCCTGCAGCGAGATCTCCTGCTTTTTCTTGCTGATCGCGCGCAAAAACATGAGGATTTCATTTTCTATGCAACGGGCGGCGTAAGTTGCCAGGCGTGTTCCCCGCCGGCGGTTGAATGTATTCACCGCCTTGATCAGGCCTATTGTGCCGATAGAGATCAGATCTTCCTTCTCCTCTCCGGTATGCTCAAATTTTTTGATCACATGAGCCACCAGGCGTAAATTGTGTTCAACCAGCTTCTGCCTTGCTTCGAAATTGCCTTCCGCCATACTCTGCAAATACTCGCTTTCCTGTGCCGCTGAAAGGGGCCGCGGAAAAGAATTGCCCTGAATCTGGCCGACCATGATCCAGATCTGGCGAAAGATTTCTACCAGCGAAAATAAAAAGGCCATCTGAAGTATCCCCCCAGAAAAGAGAGTACCTAAATTCTATGATCGATCTTCAATAAATGTGCCTGTCCCCGCCACTCTAAATTATTTGTAATATTTAAAAAAAAGGATTTTGAACAAACGCTTAGAATTAATAGATATTAGAGAAAAACTTAACTAGTGTATATTTGCTTGAGTGCAAGACTCTTCTTGCATATATTTGAATATATCTGCCAAAACGCGGTAAGGGGGGCGGCCGTCAAAAAATATATGCCGGTTAAGGAAACGGGGGTCCGAGGCGATCCGCCGAAAATTGTTTGGGGGTGGTCGAGAATTTCCGTAAAAACTTTTCAGCGGGGGGTTTTCCTGCCCCACTACAAGAAATTTTCCGAGGGTAAACCAGTCAATACCATCACGCTGCCGCAAGAGGTGATCATCCCTTTGCAGCAGCATATCGGAGCACCCAACCAGGTCCTGGTTGCCGCCGGTGATAAAGTTAAAGCCGGTCAGATAATCGGGGAAAGCAGCGCCTTTGTCAGCGCTCCGGTCCATGCCAGCGTGGACGGCACTGTCACCGCCGTGGAACCGCGGCCTACCTTTACCGGAGCCGGCGTAGAAAGCGTGGTTATCGCGGTTGATATGGACCAAAAAGAACCGCAGTGGCCGGAGCAGGACCACACTGCCCTGACAAAGGACGAGATCAAGGCGGCAATCAAGGAAGCCGGTATTGTCGGCATGGGCGGGGCCGCCTTTCCCACACATGTAAAATTAAGTCCGCCCAGTCCAATCGATACGATCGTGATCAATGCCTGCGAATGCGAACCTTTTTTAACCTGTGATCACCGGATGATGCTGGAGAGAACTTCCGATCTGGTCGAAGGAGCCAAATTGATTGCCAAAGTGGTTGATGCACCCAATGTCTTCTTCGGCGTGGAGATCAACAAGCCCGATGCCATAGAAGCCCTGGAGAAAAGGATCGCCGGAGAAGATAATATCTCCGTGGTCAACCTGGAGGTAAAATACCCGCAGGGATCGGAGAAACAGCTGATCAAGGCGGTTCTGGACCGCGAAGTGCCCCCCGGTAAATTGCCGCTGGAGGTGGGCGTGGTGGTTCAGAACGTGGCAACGGCCGTGGCCGTTTACGAAGCCTGCCGCTTCAAGAAGCCGCTAATCGAGCGGGTCCTCACCCTCACCGGCGACGCCGCCGCCAATCCAGGCAACCTCAGGGTCAAGCTGGGCACTCCGATCAGCCATGTGCTTAGAGAGCGCGGCGGGATCAAGGGCGCCCCCCCCGCAGAGGATGGAGAAATTCCCTTGCCGCCGCATCTCGTCGGCAAGATTATCATGGGCGGCCCGATGACAGGCTGGTCGCAGTCTCACCTGAATTCCCCGGTAGTAAAGGGGACCAGCGGTATACTGCTATTTACCCCGTCGATGGTAGTTGAGACGGCACATACAGACTGCGTCCGCTGTGCCAAATGTGTCGACCACTGCCCCATGTTCCTCTACCCGAACTACATCGGCCTTTATGCCGAGAAGGGCAGCTTCGATCAGGCCGCCGCTTGGGGAGCCATGGATTGTTTCGAGTGCGGCATCTGTGTCTATGTCTGTCCCGCCAACCGGCCGATTGTCCAGTTTGTCCGGCAAACCAAGAGAGAGATAGCCGCGGCGCGGGCAGCAGCAGCAAAAAAGTAAGTGCCGGTGCGGGAAAACCCGCTTGATCTTACTTTACGTTTTAAGGAGGGAAAGGTAAAGCATGCCTGAACAAGAAATGCAATTGACGGTCAGTTCATCGCCACACCTCCGATCGCCGGAAACAGTGTCTTCGGCGATGAAAGATGTTCTGATCGCGCTTCTTCCAGTGACCCTGTTTTCAATTTATATGTATAGATGGTATGCCGTCTTTTTGATTGCCGTCAGCCTGGTTTCGGCAGTCCTTTTTGAACTGCTCTTTCGCAAGATCATGAAAAAGCAGGCCACACTGCATGACTGCAGCGCCCTGGTTACCGGCCTGCTGCTGGCTCTCTGCCTGAGACCGGGGATCCCGTGGTGGTCCGTGGTCCTGGCGGCCTTCTTTGCCGTGGGTATAGCCAAGGAGCTGATGGGCGGGCTCGGCTGGAACCGTTTTAACCCCGCTCTCTTCGGATTGGCCGCAATCACCCTGCTTGCCCCTCTCTACGTGGGCTCCACGGCCTCGTTTGCGCCGCTGCGCCAGTTTTTCGGTCCCCTCGACGCGATCACGCAGGCAACGCCGCTGGCCTTGCTCAAACAGGGGCTCTATGATCAGTTAAGCCTTTCCGGGCTGCTAATCGCTTCGCCCGGCGGCGCCCTCGGCGAAACTTCCGCCCTGGCCCTGCTCATCGGGGGAGCCTACCTGCTTTACAAAAAACAGATCCGCTGGCAGATCCCCCTTTCCATGATCGGCACAGTGCTTCTGATCGCCCTTTTCTGGGGCAATCCCCTGGAGAACATCACTGCCGGGGTCCCGCTCTACCATATATTTGCCGGCGGGTTGCTGCTGGGAGCTTTCTTCATGGCCACCGACTGGGTAACCAGTCCGATCACGACAAAGGGCGAGTTCATCTTCGGCATCGCCATCGGGATCCTGGTCATGCTTTTTCGGAAAGCGCTCGGCCCCACCGAGGGGGTGGCCTTCTCCATCCTGATCATGAATGCTTTTGTGCCGCTCATCGACCGGCTCACCAGGAGACCCAAATTCGGGGAGCTTCCGGTTAAGAAAGCAGCCGTTGGGCCGGCCAGGCCTTCGGTTTCGAAAAGCAATTAAACTCAAGGGGGTGTGATTCAATCCATGAATCTTTCACGTCGTAGTTTTTTGAAGTTAACCGGAGCAACAGCCGCCGCTTCTGCTCTGGCCGGGGCAGGTTTCCAGAGCCGGGTCGCGGCTGCCGAACAGATCCGCGTGCATTACGCTCGTGAAGTGCCGACCATCTGCACGTTCTGCGGCGTCGGCTGCGGTATAATCTGCTCGGTGAAAGACGGGGTGGTGATCAACACCGAGGGTGACCCCGACAACCCGATCAACGAGGGGGCGCTCTGCAGCAAGGGAAGCTCCCTTTACAATATCTCCTATATCTACGATGCCAAGGGTAGGCCGAAGCCCAACCCCAACCGCCTCACCCGGCCTCTCTACCGGGCTCCCGGGAGCGGCCGGTGGGAGCCGAAAAGCTGGGATTGGATGTATGCGGAGATTGTCAAGCGAATCAAGGAGACCCGTGACAGAAGCTTTGAAACTACCGATGAAAACGGCGTCACCGTGAGCCGGACCCAGAAGATCTCCTGGTTGGGCAGCGCCTTCTGCACCAACGAGGAGAACTATCTCTTCCACAAGATGGCGCGGGCCATGGGCGTGATCAATATCGACCACTGCGCCCGTCTCTGACACTCTTCCACGGTCGCCGGTCTCGGCGCCACGTTTGGAAGAGGCTGCATGACCAATCACTGGATCGACTACCGGAACAGCGACGTCCTCATGAATATCGGCGGCAACACCGCTGAAAACCATCCCATCTCCATGAAGTGGATTGAAGAGGCGCGCCGGAAGCGGGGAGCGAGACTGATCGTAGTTGACCCGCGGTTCACCCGCACCGCTGCGGTGGCCGACCTGCATGTGCCGATCCGCCCGGGAACGAACATCGCCTTCCTCGGCGGGCTGATCAGCTATATTCTCGAGAACGGGCTCTACCAGGAAGAATACATCAAATACTACACCAATGCCTCTTACCTGCTGCGAAAGGATTTTGCCTGGGATGAAGATGCCGGGCTCTTTACCGGAGCAGAGGAAGACCGGGCCGACAAGCCGGTCAAGTATGACAAGACCACCTGGGATTACCGCAAGGACGGCGCCGGAAATGTGCTCAAAGATCCCACCCTGCAGAACCCCGACTGCGTTTTCCAGGTAATGAAGCGCTTCTACGCCAGGTATACCCTGGAGATGGTCGGCAAGATCACCGGCTGCGACCCGCAGATCCTTGAAGAATGCTATAAACTTTACGGCTCCACCGGGGAACCGGGCAAGGCCGGCAACTTGATGTATGCCATGGGGATCACCCAGTTTACCCACGGCGCCCAGAATGTCCGCGCTGTCGGCATCGTCCAGCTTCTTTTAGGCAACATGGGCATCCCCGGCGGCGGTGTGAACGCGCAACGCGGCCAGTCCAATGTCCAGGGATCGACCGATATGGCCATCCTTTACCATATCATTCCCGGCTATATGGGAGCCCCGAAAGCGGCGGCGCATCCCAGCCTGGCAGACTACATTGAGAAAGAGACCCCCAAAACCAGCTACTGGTCAAACAAGCCGAAGTTTTTAATCAGCATGCTGAAGGCTTTTTACGGAGAACATGCCGCGCCTGAAAACGAATTCTGCTACGACTTCTTGCCGAAGCTCGACCATCGGGATCACTCCCATATCGGGATGTACAAGTACATGGGCGAAGGTGAGGTCGAGGGGATGATCTGCTGGGCAGATAACCCGGCGGTAACCGGCCCCTCGGCGGCGGCAAAGCGCCACTACCAGTCGAATCTGAAATGGGTGGTCAGCGTAGATATCTTTGAAAATGAGACCGCCGCTTTCTGGAAAGCGCCCGGCGCCAACCCGGCGGAGATCGATACCGAGGTCTTCCTGCTCCCGGCGACCTGCGCTTACGAGCGCGAGGGAACCATCGCCAACAGCGGGCGCTGGATCCAGTGGCGCTGGAAAGCGCAGGAGCCGCCTGGGGAGGGCCGCGCCGACTTGCAGATTGTTTACGAGCTCTTCAAGAAGCTGCAGGAAGCCTACACCGCCGATCCCGATGCCGTTTTCCCCGATCCCATCACCAAAATGAAGTGGGATTACGAAGACGACGTTGAACCCGGCCAGGTAGATATTGTCAAGGTCTGCGCGGAGCTGAACGGCTACAACTGCGCCGACGGCTCCCTGCTGCCGAACTTCACCGAACTCAAGGACGACGGCAGCACCGCCTGCGGCAACTGGATTTACAGCGGTTACTACAACAGCTATGACGACCCGCCCTGCAAGCGGCGGATCAAGGAGAAGGAAGGGATCGGCACCAACCCGGACTGGGCCTTTGCCTGGCCGCTGAACCGGCGCATCGTCTACAACCGCTGCTCCGCCAACCCCGCCGGCAACCCCTGGAATCCGGAGCTGCCACTTTTGTGGTGGGAAGACGGCACCTGGAAGCGTAACGACGTCCCCGACTTCAACGCCAATGTCCCGCCTGAAGATACGGCGGAGGGACCCTTTATCATGACCCCGGAGCTGCAGGGACGGCTTTTCTCCTCGCAGCCGGCCGACGGGCCGCTGCCGTTGCACTTCGAACCGGCGGAAAGCCCGGTGCCGAACCTGCTTTATCCAAAGGCGACTTTCAACCCGGTCAGCCAGCGCTGGTACGACAACCTCGCCACCGGCGAAGAGGACCGGCAGAATTTCCCCTACATCATGACCACCTACCGGATCACAGAGCACTACCAGTCGGGGATCGTCACCCGGAACATGCCCTGGCTGAACGAGCTGATGCCGGAGCTCTTCATCGAGATCGACCCGGAACTGGCCGGAAAGCTGGGCATCAATGACGGCGACGAGGTCATGGTGGAGAGCAAGCGCCTCAATTCGGGAAGCGGCATTGTCGCCAAGGCCTGCATCACGAACAGGTTGAGACCGTTTGACGTGAACGGCAGCCGCCATCACGTTGTCGGCATGCCTTTCCACTGGGGTTACTGCGGCCTGTCCAAGGGTGCGATCACCAACGACCTCAGCCCCTCGATCGGCGACGCCAACACCACCATCCCCGAATACAAGGCCTTCCTCTGCAATATAAGGAGGGTGGGATAAAATGCAGAAAACCATGCTTATCGATACAAGCAAGTGCATCGGCTGCCGGGCCTGCCAGGCCGCCTGCAAGCAGTGGAACCAGCTGCCGGCCGAGCAGACGGAATTCAGGGGAAGCTCCGAGAACCCGGCCCGCTTCTCCCCTATCACCTGGACAAAGATCGTTTTCCGGGAACACGAAGAAAACGGCAAGCTGCACTGGCTCTTTGCGAAGCAGGGCTGCATGCACTGCACCGAGGCCGCCTGCATCAAGGTCTGCCCGGCCAATGCCATCTACCGGACCGACTTCGGAACGGTAAAGATCGACCCGCAGCGCTGTATCGGCTGCAACTACTGCGCCGCCAACTGCACCTACCAGGTCATCGGATTTGACCAGGCCGCCAACGTGGCCCGCAAATGCACCTTCTGCCATGATCGTATATCCAACGGGCAGATCCCGGCCTGTGCAAAAGCCTGCCCCACCGGGGCGATCACATATGGCGAGCGGACCGATCTGATTTCCCTGGCCCAAAAGAGGGCCGGCGAGTTGCAGAAAGCCGGCAAAAGCGGCGCCAATGTTTACGGACTCGAGGAGCTGAACGGGCTGGGCATGATCTACGTGCTGGAAGAGAGCCCCGGAGCGTACGGGCTGATCGAGAAACCGCGGATCAAGCTCTCCACCTATATCTGGGATTACATCTTCAAACCGGTGCGGATTTTGGTGGTCATCGCCGCCTTCTTCGCCCTCTGGGTCAACCGCGATGAGTCAAAAAAGGAGAGCGCCTGATCCTGGAGGTTGGAAGTTAGAAGCCGGAAATTGAAAAAAGATGATCGATGGAACTGCAAGGGGCGGTGCATGTGCCGCCCCTTTTTAGAGGTTGGAGGTTGGAAATAGGAGGTTAGAAAAAATTGATGGTGCCGGGCACCTGTTGAATTTTGTCATCCTGAGCGAAGCGAAGGATCTCTAAACAAGACCTTGCGAGATTAGGGGTTGTTTTCGAGATAATAGATGATCTCGCCAAAGGCCTGCTTGACGGTTCCTTCCTTTAGATCATCGGCGAAGACGGCAACCGCCGCCCGGGCACCTTCAAGGGGATAGAAGCCGGCAATCCAGTAATTGAGTTTCTGCTGCCCGTCACTGCGGAAGCTTCCGCTCTCGGCGGTGCCTGTTTTCGCCGCCGCCGGAGCTTCGGTGGTAGCGGCCGCCTGCGCGGTCCCCCGGGCCATCACCTCGTGTAACATATATTTCAACTTGTTCACCGTGGCCGGGCTGAGGATCCTCTCCCCCCGCTTGGCCCAGAAACGGGCCGTTTCCCGCCCCTCCCGGTCGGTCAAAGCTAAAACCAGGCGCGGCTGCACCCTTCGCCCGCCGTTGGCCAACGCCGCCATCATCGCTGCCGCCTGGAGCGGTGTCACCATCACCTCTCCCTGCCCGATAGCGGAGTTGGCCAGCGCCCGGCGCGAGAACAGCTCTTCCGGTAAAGGTATGTTCCCGCCCTCTTCTTCGGTAAGCGGCAGCCCGCACGCCTCCCCCAGGCCAAAACGCCGGGCATAAGCCGTCACCTTTTCAGGGCCCAGCTCCAGAGCCAGGTTGATAAAAACGCTGTTGCATGAATGGGCGAAGGCTTCGACAAGAGTTATATTTTCCTTGAGATGCAGGTTGGTGCAAGGGATATGGAGTCCGTCAACCGTAACTCCGCCGGAACAGTGAAAGGTCTGGAAAAGCGAGGTCAGACCTTCTTCAAGGGCGGCCGCGGCAACAACAACTTTAAAAACTGAACCCGGCTGGTAGGCGCAAAGGGCGCGGTTGATCAGGGCCCCATTGCTCTCATTCAAGTAAGAGGCCAGCGAGGCGGCCTTGAAATCGGGCCGGCTGGCCATGGCCAGGATGTCTCCATTTGCCGGATCGATCACCACCACCGCCCCCTTCCGGATGCGTCTGTCCATGATCCGTTCGACTTCACGCTGCAGATCCACGTCCAGTGAGAGAAGCACATTTTTGGGAGAGAGCCGCTCCTCTTTTTCCCGGTAGCCCAACCCGGGAATAAGACGGCTCCTACCGTCAACCACCGCCCCGATTATTTTCTGCTGGCCCAGAGAAAGAGTTTGGTCAAAAGCGCGTTCAATGCCGCTGGCGCCTCTGCCTTCGCTCTCAACCATGTAACCGACCACATGCGAAGCCAAGGCGCCCGGGCCGTAACGCTCCTTACGAACGGCGGCAAGCAGCCCCGGATAAGAAGATATTGCCGCAATCTGCGACTCATCCAGCTCTGTCTTCACCCAGAAAGGCAGGGTCTCATGCGGCGGCGCGGCAATCTTCTCGATCCCCTGCAGCAAGGCCAGGCCGCGAATGATCTCCTCTTCCCGGCCGCGGTAATGTATTGGGAAAGCCAGCAGGCTTATTCGTTGCCGCCCGCCGAGCAGAGAGCGGGCGGAGCGATCCTGGATATCACCGCGCCCGTCATACAAAAAAGTACTCTGAAAGCGCTGCCGCACCGCCTGCCGGGAGAAGGCTTCACCCCGGAGCAACTGCAGGTAAACAAGCCTTCCCCCCAGTAGAAGAAAACAGCAGCTTAGGATCATCAGCAGCCAGAGGGCTCTTCTCTGGCATTCGAACAGGCTCACACTGAAACCCCCCGGTTAAATTTTCCACCGGGGGGGTTATTTTATACATCCTTTCGGCAAACTTGCAGCAGCGGGATTTATAATGACAACAACTGCCAAAGTTCTGAGAAAGCTGCTTGACAGGGCACCGGATTGCCCCGGGCAGGCCTCTTTTCTTCCCTATGCTCTATCCGCCTGTCTCTGCTTCTCTTTTTCTCTTGTTTTCAGCTGCCATACTTTTATATCTTTCATGCTCGGCATTTGTACGGCTGAAGTAGTGCTCGCCGGTGCCGTCTTCCTTGTAGACAAAGAAAAAATAGTCGGTATTTTCAGGATAGAGCGCCGCCATAATGGAGGCCTCACCCGGAGCGCCAACCGGCCCCGGCGGCAGCCCCGGATTCATATAAGTGTTATAAGGCGAAGGTATTTTTGTATCGGCGATAGATAAGACCTCTTTTACCTCTCCCAAGATATACTGAATTGTGGCGCACGACTCCAAAGGGTAATTTTGTGACAGGCGGTTGTAAAAGATCCCTGCGATAAGCTTACGCTCATGGTCAACCCGCGCCTCGCGCTCGACAATCGAGGCCAGGGTCAGGACTTCATGCAAGGTCATCTCCAGCTCTGTGAATCGCCGCTGCAGGCTTTCGCTGAAGATGGTTTCCAAACGCCGCAGCATCAGGCAGATGATCTCTTCCTCGGAAGAACCGGCGGCAATCTCGTAAGTATCCGGAAAGAGGTAACCCTCAAGAACATAATTCACTCGGGGATTTGCGGCTGATTCCTGCAAAAAGGGAAACTGCTCCAGGATATGCGGGGGCAGGCTTGCCGCCAGCTCCAGAAAACGCCCCCGATCGATCAGCCCTGCTTCGTCAAGGCGATCGGCGATCTGCTCGAACGAGTAGCCTTCGGGGACAGTAAACCAGTCCGTATCCAGGTCCACATCACCGGAGGCAATCTTGACGGCGATTTCAGGAAGGCTCATCGACAGTTTCAGATCGTAAGAACCGGCCATAAACTTCTGCTCAAGCTGATGGTACCGGGCATAGATCCGGAAGAGCAGCGCGTTCCGGATAACACCTTTTTCGGCAAGAATTGATGCGATCCGGCCGGTGCCCGCACCCGGCTCAATCTCCACGCGAACGTTCTCTCCTTCTGCCGCAGCATCGACCGGACGGAGCAGGTGGTTGATACCGGCGGCAGCGCCAGCTGCACATAGAATCAAAACAATCAGGATCGCACCCGGGATTAGCATACGTCGTCTTGCAGCCACGTCAGCATCCCCCGTTTCTCATTTATATTCTAACCGGAACAGCGTTTAAAAGAAATCCTCGCCCTCTTCTTCCCCTGCTTCGTCCTCTTCTTCCGGCAACTCCATCCGGGTTTCCCAGGCCGCGGCAGCGCGCTCCCATTCCCCTTCATCATCCAACTCGACCAGGACCTCTTCACCGTTCTCGTCATCTATTTCCACGCGAAAGATATAGGCATCTTCTTCAAAGTCGACTTCAACTTCTTCCCCGCCATCTTCACTGTCATAGACCGGCAGCAGGATGGCGTAACGCTTTTCCTCAACATGGAAGACGTCAATAACCACAAAATCATGTTCGTTACCATCTACGTCAGTCAGGGTTACCAGATTGTCTCTGCTTACGTTGCTTTTTTCCATCACCGGACATACGCTCCTTTTAAAGTTAATAGCAGCAGGTTGCTGCCGGGCCGGACCCGTGGTGCTGTTGAGAAATGATTCCAATATCAGAACGGCGGCGAGCATATCCCTGACCTCTTTGCGGGCTCTCCGCTTGACCTTGCCGGCAATCAGGGTCTTCTCTGCCACCCTGGTAGTTAACCGTTCATCGATTAATTCCACCGGGAGCCCGGTGCACTCTTCGATCGATGCAGCAAACTTTTCAACTTTCGCCGCCGCTTCTCCCCGATCTCCGGACATGTGCAGAGGCAGTCCGGCGACAATCCGGGTAACGCCATGTTCCCGGCAAAGATCGACCAGGCGCTCCAGGGCCCCGGCCGCATTTTCATAGACAATCACCGTTAACCCCTGGGCAGTGATGCCCAGAGGGTCGGATATCGCCACGCCTATCCTTTTGTGTCCGATGTCCAGACCGAGAATGCGCAAGTAATGCTCCTTTACTCTTCTTCTTCAGCATGCTCCAGGTAGCTGCCGACCAGTTCTTCGATCAGCTCATCCCGCTCGACCTGTCTGATCAGGCTGCGCGCGTTCAAATGGTTCGTAATGTAGGCGGGATCGCCTGACAAAAGATAGCCTACCAGTTGATTTAAAGGATTATACCCTTTCTCTTTCAGGGCCCCGTAAACGGCCAGCAGGATCTTCTGGGCCTTGTTTTCACTTTCTTCAGCATCAACTCGAAAAAGAACCGTTTTATCCTGCTGTTGATCCATCTTTTTCCCCTCCCCCATTTTTTTCAGGCAGGCTGTCAATCCCGGCTGTTAGCTGCTTGCGAATCAGCTTCTTTACCAGTTGCAGCGCTTCCGGCAGGGCAGCCGGGTCCTTACCGCCGGCTTGGGCCATCCCGGGCCGGCCTCCTCCCCCGCCGCCAACCCGGCGGGCTACGGCGGCAATTATATTATTCGCCTGCAGGCCGCGCTTAACCAGGTCGGCGGTGACCGTGCCCACAAGCAGGACCTTTCCTTCATGGACCGCTCCCAAAACCGCGACAACAGAGGGCAGGCTGTTCTTAATCAGGTCGGCCATCCCCCGCAGTTCCTCAAAATTATCTGCATTTACCGCATCGCTGAGTACGTTGACCCCTTCGACTACTTCCACCCCGGACAGGAGCTCTTTCACCGTATAGCCATGCAGCCTCTCTTTCAATTTCCGGTTTATCCGCTCCAGATCACGGTTCGTTTCGAGCAGCTCCCCTGCTTTCAGCGGAAGCTGCTCCGAAGAAACCTTCCAGATAAGGGCGAGCTCTTCGAGCAGGGAGCCGGCGGCTGCGGCATGGCGGTAAGACTGCATCCCCGTGAGCGCCTCTATGCGGCGCATTCCCGAGCCGATCCCCTCTTCTGAGATCAGACGAAAAAGGCCGATTTCTCCCGTCGCATGCACATGGGTGCCTCCGCAAAGCTCTTTGCTGTAAGCGCCTGCGCTGATCACCCTGACGGTATCCCGGTCATACTTTTCGGTAAAAAGGGCCACCGCACCGCACCGCCGGGCCTCGGAAAGGGTCATCTTCTCCGCCGTTACCGGTGAATTCTCCAAAACCATACGGTTGACGGTCTCTTCGATACGCTGCTTCTCCTCCGGTGAAAGAGCTTTGAAGTGAGTAAAATCAAAGCGCAGCCGGTCGGAGCTGACCAGAGAGCCGGCCTGGTTCACATGCTCGCCCAGGGTCTCTTTCAAGGCCCGGTGCAGCAGATGGGTTGCGGTATGGCTGCGGCAGATCCCGTGGCGGCGGATTCTCTCCACCCGGGCGTTGACGGGATCACCGGTGGAAAGACGCCCGCTTTGCACTTTCCCCTCGTGAACAATCTGTCCGGCCGGGGTGAAGAAAGCCCGGGCAATGATTGCCTGCCCCTCTTTCGCTTCAACCATCCCGCTGTCCCCGACCTGTCCGCCCGCTTCGGCGTAAAAGGGAGTGCGGTTGAGAAAGATCTCTACGGAATCTCCTTCCGAAACTGTCTCCCGGACCTCACCATTCACCAGGAGCAGCCTGATCTCGGCTTGTTCGTCAAGGTGATCATAGCCGGTAAATACCGTTTCCAGATTCCCGGCAGCGGCGTAAGATTCACCGGTCCCGCCGTCCCCGGATACGGCACGCGCCGCCCGGGCCCGTCTCTGCTGTTCACCTAAATGCCGTTTGAAGATGTCCAGGTCCACGGTCATGCCATGCTCGCTTAGAATTTCAGATGTGAGATCCGGGGGGAAGCCGTAAGTATCGTATAATTTGAAGGCCAGCTCGCCCGGCAGGCATTTCTGCTGTTTCTGTTTAAGGGTCTGAATGTAATCTTCCAGGATGTCAATGCCCGTGGCCAGGGTCTCCTGGAAGCGTTTCTCCTCGGTCTCGATCACCTGCATGATGAATTCGCGGCGCTCCTTTATTTCGGGATAGGCCCCTCCCATAAGCCTTGCCAGCAGCGGCACCGTGCCGGCCAGAAAGCTGCCTTCAAGCCCGATCAACCGGCCGTTGCGAGCGGCGCGGCGGATGAGGCGGCGTAAAACATAACCCCGCCCTTCGTTGGAGGGGAGCACCCCGTCGGCGACCATGAAGGCAATGCCCCGCGAGTGCTCGGTGACGATACGCAGGGGGATTTTACCGTTGCCGCAGGCGTCCGCCTTCCCGGCCAGGCCGGCGAAATGTTCAAGCAGCGGCCGGAAAAGGTCGGTTTCGTAAAATGAGCTCACGCCCTGCAAGGCCGTGGCCAGTCGCTCCAGGCCGGCCCCGGTGTCTATGTTTTTCTGCTTCAGGAGAGTCAACTCGCCGCCGGGCTCCCGGTTAAACTGGGTAAAGACCAGGTTCCAGATCTCCAGGTAACGGTCGCAGTCGCAGCCTGGTGTGCAGTTCTCCCTGCCGCAGCTCATCTCCGGCCCCAGATCGTAGTGGATTTCGGAGCAGGGGCCGCAAGGCCCGGTGCCGATCTCCCAAAAATTATCTTCTTTGCCCAGGCGGACTATCCGCTCCGCGGGGATGCCGATCCGCTCCCGCCATATGTTGTAGGATTCATCATCATCTTGATAGATGCTGACCCAGAGCCTTTCCGCAGGCAGGCGGAGAAATTCACGGACCAGCTCCCAGGACCATTCAATGGCCTCTTCTTTGAAATAATCGCCGAAAGAGAAGTTGCCCAGCATTTCAAAAAAAGTGCAATGCCGGCTGGTGTAGCCGACCCGCTCAATATCGGGAGTGCGCACGCACTTCTGGCAGGTAGCGATCCGGGTATGCGGCGGCTTTCTCTCGCCGCTGAAAAAAGGTTTCAACGGAGCCATGCCCGCCCCGATCAGGAGAAGTGAAGGGTCGTTGTGGGGGAGCAAAGAAAAACTGGGCATCACCAGGTGCCCTTTTCCGGTAAAAAAATCTAGAAAGATGGAACGAATTTCGCTGCTTTGCATTCTGTCTGTAACCCCCTCGCAAGATCAAAGCAATTATATCTTTCACCTATAGACATGTCAATAAAGGAGGAAAATGACTTACCGGGCGAACCGTGTTCGCCCGGTAAGTCATCCTGAGCGCAGCGAAGGATCTTGTCATCCTGAGCGCAGCGAAGGATCTTGTCATCCTGAGCGCAGCGAAGGATCTTGTCATCCTGAGCGCAGCGAAGGATCTTGTCATCCTGAGCGCAGCGAAGGATCTTG
>CAYFRE010000040.1:0-16700 GCA_964345455.1 uncultured Syntrophomonadaceae bacterium
GGGGGGGGTATTGTACCTGCGGACCTGGAATTTAACAGGAATGGAGGTGCGAAATGAAGAGAGTCAAGATAACCGTCATGAGGAAGGCTTGCTATAAGGACTTGATAGAAAAGTATGAAAATCCAATCACTCATGCTTGTGATATGAAAGAAGGTCAGGTGTTTATTGCCGACGGTTGGCAGAAACCGGACGGCTTCTGTGATAGTGCATGGGGAAGTGTATCGTCTTTTGTTATGGCGCTTGCGCATGGCGCCGAGGATTTTTACGATGGATGGATGAAAAACAAAAAATCGGCCATGCTGTCCTGCAACGATGGTTTCCGTCCGGTCAGCTTTTTGCTTGAAACTATGGATGGGAATGATGGGTTACTGCAATGTCTGCCGCATGATGAATTCCATTCAGAATGACCGCTGCAAGCGGTGCAACAACTTATTATTCAAATAGACATAAACTGGAGGCGGCGACACTTTTACTTATTGATGCGGGGTCGGAATTGGGAGTAGGCCGGCGGGAGTGGGGGAAGGTGTTTTTTTACGCTGCAGCGCCTTGAAGCCGGAGACGATGTCAAGGAGTTCTTCGGTAATGGCTGTCTGGCGCTCCTGCTGGTAAGCAGTTTTAAGTTCATCCAGGCGCTCCTGGATGTTTTTTTCGGCAGCTTGCATGGCGGCGAGGCGGGCGGTGTTTTCGGCGGCCAGGGAAAGGGCGTAGGCGCGGTAGAGGGAGCCAAAGAAATAGTGACGCAACAGCGACGACAGCAGGCGGGGAGCGGGCATGGTAAAGGTGGGCAGGGAGCGGGAAGGCCAGTCCATTTTCTTTTGCCTCAACGCGGCCAGGTCCACGGGCAGCATCATCTCGGCATGGGTGCCAAACCCGGCGGCGGAGAGGGGGCGGTTGTAAAAGAGAAAGACACGTTGTACCGCCTCCATTTGCCGCCAGGCTTCAATTCTTTCCAGCAGCTCCAGGACGGCCGCGGTAATCCCGGCCTGCGAAACGGGCACGTTAAACTTCTCCGCTATCTTCTCGCCGGTAGCGGCGGTCCGGGAAAAGGCCTGGTCGCCGATACAGGCGGTAATCCGGTTTTCCGGCGGCCATGTTTCGTCGCCTTCACGGGAGTATTCTTCCAGAAAATAAGAAACGACCTGTTCGTTGAAACGGCCCGCCAGGCCGTGGTCTGAACCAAAAACAAGCAAGAGGGTAGGTTTATGCGGATCAGACGGAGAGGAATTGCCGGCCTGGTTACGGGAAGCAAGCACTACCGACAGGCCCATTTCCACGGTATGGAAGTAGTCGTCCAGCGAGGCCACCGCTTTTTCATACTGGCGAACATTGGTGGCCGCCAGCGCTTTCATGGTGCGGACAATCGAAAACAGGTCCTCGCCGCTGTTAATCATTTTTTCCAACGCTTCAAGAGACGCGGGCAAATCAATTATCCCTCCGGCCTGCGGGCACGGCGCGCCGTGCCCCTACATTTTTTCTTGTCATATCAAGAACCGTCCCCGACTTGCGCCAGGGCGTTTTGGGCGGTTTCGACAATGGCGGCGCGGTCTTCATCGCTGAGGCGTTCCCCATCGTTGATCCGGCGCGCTATTTCCGGCAGTCCGGCGGTTATGGCCCGCCGGATGGTCCGCTCGGCGAGCGGAATTTCCTCTACAGCGAGGGGATCGAAGATTCCCGTGGTGGCCGCCAGCAATACGGCAATCTGCTCGTAAACAGGGATAGGCTCGTACTGGGGCTGGGACAGAATCTTGCGTACCCGCCGCCCCCGCTCGATGGTGGCGCGCGTTTTTTCGTCCAGGCGGGTGCCGAAGCGGGCAAACATCTCCAGTTCCTCGAACTGGGAGTAAGAGAGGCGCAGGCTGCCGGTCACGCCCCGGTAGGCCGGAAGCTGAGTCTTGCCGCCCACCCGGGAAACGGACTTGCCCACATCCACCGCCGGCAGGATATTCTTCCGGAAAAGATCCGGGGAGAGGTAGATCTGCCCGTCGGTAATGGAAATCAGGTTGGTTGGCACGTAAGCGGAGAGGTTTTGCGCCTGGGTCTCGATGATCGGCAGCGCGGTGAGCGAGCCGCCGCCCAGTTCGTCGCGCAGGTGGGTGGAGCGCTCCAGCAGCTGCGAATGAATGTAGAAAATATCTCCGGGATAGGCTTCACGTCCCGGCGGGCGCTCCAGGAGCAGGGAGAGCTCCCGGTAGGCGCGGGCGTGCAGGGTCAGGTCGTCGTAGACGATCAGCACGTCGCGTCCCTGTTCCATGAAATACTCGGCGATGGTGGTGGCGGCATAGGGAGCGACATAGCGCAGCCCGGGCGGATCTTCGCCGGAGGCGACCACCACGACAGTATAACGCAGGGCATCGAACTCACGCAGCCGGGCGATCAAATTGGCCACGGCGGAGCCCTGCTGCCCGATGGCGCAGTAGACGCAGAGGACATTCTTGTCCGACTGGTTGATGATCGTATCCAGGGCGATGGCTGTTTTGCCGATCTGACGGTCGCCGAGGATCAGCTCGCGCTGGCCCCGCCCCACCGGGATCAGGGCGTCGATCACCTTGATCCCCGTTTGCAGCGGCACCGTAACGGGGGCGCGGTCCATGATCGGCGGGGCGGGGCGCTCCACGGGGCGCCGCTCGACAAAGCGGACCGTCCCGCGGTTGTCCAGAGGATTTGCTGCGGCGTCAATCACACGGCCAAGCAGCCCGTCACCCACGGGGATATCGACCACCCGCCCCGTGCGGCGTACCACCGCGCCCGACGGGAGATCATCCGCGTGGCCCAGCATCACCACCCCAACTTCATCGGAATCCAGGTTAAAAGCAATTCCCGTGACCCTCCCGGGGAACTCCACCAACTCATCGGCCTTAACGCCGGCCAGGCCGGTTACCCGGGCGATACCGCTTCCGATGGAGACAACGGTTCCCGTCTCTTCGACGACCAGTTCGTGCTCCCGTCCGGCCAGGGCGCTCTCCACAGCCCGGCCGCTGCTTTCCAGGAGCTCGCGCAGCGATACCTTCGGCGCCGTGACGCCCCGCTTTGGATCATCCATCCGGGGCCGCCTCCTTTTCCTGTGCTTGTTCCTCTCCTTGTGACCCCTGTTCAAGCTCCTGCAGGATCCGCTTCTCCACGTCTTCCAGATAGCTGTCCACATTCCAACCGAGGCGGTAGTCTCCGGTATCCAGCTCCAGCCCGCAGATCAAACCGGGGCTGGCCTCGTAGTCCAGGTCGATACCCGGTGGGAAACGCTTCGCCAGGTTATTCCGCAGGTGCTCCAGTTTCTCCTCCGATACGGCAAAAGCGCCGCGTGCCACCGCCCGCCGGTCCGCACGTGACAGCGCTTCGCGCAGCTTCGCTTCTTCGTCCGGGTCAAGGCGCTGCAGCTTATCCATAAATACGCTCCAGGTCATCTCTTCCAGGTCGGCGCCGGCCAGGTCCCGCAGGCCGCGGCGGGCGATCAGGCAGGCCTGCCGCCCCATCTCCCGGCGCAGCTCCTGGACAAAGGTATCCCGCTCGCGGTAAAAAGCCTTCTCCCATTGGCGGCGGGTGGCCTCGACCTCCCGGCGGGCCGCTGCGATAAGCTGCCGTTGTTCAGCTTCGGCGGCAACCCTGGCCTTTTCCAGGTGTTCGTTTGCCTGTTCGCGTAACGCGGACTCCTTTTCGCGGAAGCGCGCGGCTTCGGCTTCCGCAAACCTGGTTTTTGCGGCTGCTTCTGCTTCCCGCCGCGTGATTTTCTGCTCCCGCTCATCAATCACTCTCAAGATTGGGCCGTAAAGAAAGCGGTGCAGCAGGAAAACCAGCACCAGGAAGTTGACGATCATGGCGATTACAGTAACCCAGTCAATGTTCATGAGCGTGCTACCCACCCTATGTAAGCTTTAAAGCAAGCCGGCGGAGGCAAAACGGCCACAGCGGCGATCACCGGTAACACGCCGGCGGTATTGTTGCAGGCCGGCAGCATCTTACTGCCCTCCCAACTGCTGAAAGAAGAAGTTCCAGAAAGGGTTGGCGAAGATCAGAATCATCGACAACAGGAAGCAGTAAATGGCGGTGGATTCAATCAAGGCCAGGCCGACGAAGAGGGTACGGGTAATGGTGTTGGCCTCGTCCGGCTGCTGGGCGATGGAGCTCAAGGCCTGGGATACCGCCCTGCCCTGCCCGAGGGCCGGTCCCACGGAACCGATGGCGATGGTTAACCCGGCGGTGATAATGGATATCACACCAATTAAACTTAATTCTTCCATAGTAATTACCGCTCTCCTTTTTTTTCAATCGTTTCGTGATGGGATTCGCTGGCCGAGGCGATATAGACCATGGCCAGGATGGCAAAAATATATGCCTGGATCATCCCGGTTAAAAGACCAAAAAGCTGCAGCACCACCGGAAAAAGAAACGGCAGGATACTGATGATAATACCGACAATAATGGTACCGCTTAAAATATTGCCGAAGAGGCGCACGGCAAGGGCGAGGGTGCGGCTCAGCTCGCCGATGATATTGAATGGGAGCATGAAAAAGGTGGGCTGCAGGTACTGCTTCAGATAGCGCTTCAGCCCATGCTGCGCGATGCCGAAGGCGGGCACCGCCACGAATACGCTGATGGCCAGGGCCGTGGTCGTGGAAAGAGAACTGGTGGGCGGCGTAAAGCCGGGCACCACCGCCAGCAGGTTGGAAAGGGCGATAAAGATAAACAGCGTGCCGACGAAGGGCAGGTAAGACCGCGGGTCCAATCCGCCGCTGACCTCGCGGATCTGGCTGTTGATCCCGGTGACCAGCACCTCGAGCATGCTCTGCCAGCGGGAGGTCCTCCCCTCACTGCGCAGGTTGCGGGTAATCAATAAGGAAGCCAGGACCAGCAGGGCCATTACCACCCAGGTAAACAGAATGGTGGCGTTTACGGGCAGCGGCCCGAGCTGGAAGATAATTATTTCGTCGGGAAAAGTCATCCTTACCCTCCCTCTTTATCCGGCGGGGCTTTTGTTTCGGCGGCGGTGTTGGAGAGATCCTGCGAGCGGATTCGCGATACGGTAATCATTCTCAGGAGGATAAAACCGGCCAGGGCCGCCGCCAGACGGGGCCAACCCGGTCTGGTAAAACCGCTCAAAACCAGGTAGAATACCGCTACAACCGCCGTCGTGCGGAGAATAAAGCTGGCCAGGGCCAGCAGCGCCGGGCTGTGCGCTTGCGGCAAGCGCCGCACTGTCCACCACAGGCCGCCGAAGAAGAAAACTCCCAGCAGCGACCCGGCGGCAAACGAAAGAAACAGTTCCCACCAGAGCATTTTTCGCCGCCCCTTTTGTTATTCGACAGAAGCCGCCCGGTTTAAAGTTACCGGTTGTTTTCAGACTTCTCCTCTTCATCTTCACCGGCCCGGCTTTCTTTCTTAATCCAGTGCCAGGCATTGAGGACGCCGGCGAGGAGGCCGGCAAAAAGAAGGGTCAGGGTCCAGGAGAAACCCAGAGGCCAGCTGCGATCCAGCCAGGCGCCGAGAACAATCCCCAGGACGGTATAGATGGCTATCGTCCAGCCCACCAGCCCGAACATACCCATGCCGAACCAGACATTGCGGTCACGGGTGCGGCGGGCCTTGATCCGCCGGTCGGCTTTCCGGCCGATCCGGGCGGGCAGATCTTTTCCGGTGCCGCCTTTTTCTCTCTCTTCGGCCATTACCGCTCGCCTCCCAGCTGGGTAAAGCGACGCAGGGTATCGGCTTCCAGCCTGGCCAGCACAGAGCGGGCTTTACGCTCATTTTCCCCGAGCTGTTTCAGCTCCCCTTCCACCGCTTCCCGCAGTTGCTCCAGGCTGTCCCCCCGCACGGCGCGGGCAGCGGAGACAAACACCTCGTCACCCCGCTTGACCAGAATCCCTTCGTCCAGAGCCAGGTGGCGCTCCTCTCCGTCCGGAGCGGTGGTACATGAAAATATCCCGGGAACCAGCGCGGCCACGAAATCGATATGGCGCGGCAGCAGGGTAAAAAAACCGTTTTCCGCCTCCGCCGTAACCTTCGCCGCCTCCGTCTCCAGCAGCACTTCCGTCGGCAGCAATACCTTTAATTTCACCGGCCATCGCCTCTTCTTCCGGTGGTATCCGCCTGCACTGCCGCCTCCGCATCTTCAGCAGCCTCTTCAACCCCGCCCGGGGCTATATTCGCATCGTCGTCGGGCCGCCGGGCCATCGCTTTACGCCTGCCGCTGTCGGCTTCGTCAATTTTGCCGATCATGAACAGTTCTCCCTCCGGCAGGTCGGCAAATTCATCACCCAGGATGCGCTCGCAACCCTCGATGGCGTCTTCCAGGTCCACCACCCGACCGGTCAGGCCGGTAAACTGCTCGGTGGTAACAAAAGGTTGGGTCAGGAATCGCTCCAGTCGGCGGGCCCGGTGAACCACCCGGCGGTCGCTTTCCGATAGCTCTTCTAAGCCGAGCATGGCGATAATATCTTTCAGCTCTTCATACTCGGCCAGGGTGCGCCTTACTTCCTGGGCCGTGCGGTAATGCCGTTCTCCCACCACCGCCGGGTTCAATAGCTTGGACCAGGAGCGCAGCGGGTCCACGGCGGGATACAGCCCTTCCGAGGCCCGTTTGCGCGACAGGATAATCGAGGCGGAAAGGTGGGCGAAGGTATGAGTGGTCGAAGGGTCGGTAAAATCGTCGGCGGGGACGTAGACGGCCTGAATCGATGTGATCGCGCCGGTGGCGGTGTTTGTGATCCGCTCCTGCAGTTCGGCCAGTTCCGTGGCCAGGGTGGGCTGGTAGCCGACCCTGGAGGGCATCTTGCCCAGCAACCCCGACACCTCCGAACCGGCCTGGACGAAGCGGAAAATGTTATCGATCAGCAGGAGCACATCCTGCTTAGCCTTGTCCCGGAAGTACTCGGCCATGGTCAGGGCGGCGTGGCCCACCCGGAAACGAGCCCCGGGAGGCTCGTTCATCTGCCCAAATATCATCACCGTGTTGTCCAGCACCCCTGCCTCAACGATATCCCGGTAGAGCTCCTCGGCCTCCCGGGAGCGCTCGCCGATACCGCAGAAGATGCTAACCCCTTCATGCTGGCCCACGATATTATTGATCAACTCGGTAATCAGGACCGTCTTGCCCACCCCGGCGCCCCCGAACAGGCCGGCTTTGCCCCCCCGCTCCAGGGGGGCAAGCAGGTCCAGGGCTTTAATCCCTGTTTTAAAAATATTCGCGGTGGTAATGCGCCGGGAGATGGCTACGGGCCGCCGGTGAATACTGCGCTGCTCCACGTTATCCAGGGGTTCCTTGCCGTCAATAGTTTCCCCGAAAACATTAAACATGCGCCCCAGGATGCGGTCACCGACGGGAACAGTGAGAGGCTCCCCCGACTCAATCACCGGGTCGCCCCGCCGTAAACCGCTGGTGGAGGTAAGGGCGATGCCCCGGACCGTGCCCGGCAGGTGGTGGGCCATCACCTCGATGATCACCCGACCTTCGGGACCGGCCTGTAAACGTCCGTTAATGTGCGGTACCCGCCCGGGAAAATACACGTCCACCACGCTGCCCCGCACTGCCGTAACGGCGCCGGTATTGGCGGCGCCAGCAGTTTCAGGTTGTTGCCTATCCGGTGGCATAATGTTTAAGCTCCCATCATCCGCTAAAGCGAAAAACTAACCTGTCCACTATTCTACCATAATTATCCCTTCACGGCAGCACGATTGGCGCAAAATCTTTACCAGTAAAAGTTTACCCCAAACAAAAACCATATACCGGACCACTATTGGGTAAAGTCTGCCCGCTGAGTATAAAATTGATCGAGATGAGCATCAAAGCATGGAATTGACCATCCCATATCGAGATACATTCTCTCGAAGTTCCCCGGCAAATAGGCGGTCTGCTGGGGGTGTTGTTGGCTGGGAAATCGATCTATGCTAAAATGAGGCAGTGAGATTCTTTGCAGGAAAGGATGGATATTGATGGGGCAGCAGGGCAACCGAACTCGCACCGGGCGGGGCAAGGAAAAGGAATTTGTCAAGGAGATCACTCCGCAGGCGGTGGATTTTTCGCAATGGTATATCGACGTGGTTTTGAAGACCGAACTGATGGATTACGCTCCGGTGAAGGGGTGCATGGCGATACGCCCTTACGGCTACGCCATCTGGGAGAAGATGCAGGAGCTTCTGGACCGGCGGATCAAGGATACCGGCCACCAGAACGCTTATTTTCCCCTGTTCATTCCCCGGGAGCTGCTCCAGAAGGAGGCGGCGCATGTGGAAGGTTTCGCCCCCGAGGTGGCCCAGGTGACGAAGGGCGGCGGCGAGACACTCAGCGAGCCGCTGGTGGTGCGGCCCACTTCCGAAGCGATCATCTGCGACTTCTATTCGCGCTGGATCCAGTCGTGGCGCGATCTGCCCCTGCTGATCAACCAGTGGTGCAACGTGGTCCGCTGGGAGAAGGTGACCCGGCCTTTCCTGCGCACCTCCGAATTCTTGTGGCAGGAGGGGCATACCTGCCACCGCGCCGAGGAGGAAGCCGAGGAAGAGACGCTGAAGATGCTCGGCGTTTATCGGGATTTTATGGAAACCGAGATGGCCATTCCGGTGATCGCCGGCCGCAAATCGGAACGGGAGAAATTTGCCGGCGCCCTGCGCACCTACACGGTCGAAGGCCTTATGCGCGACGGCCGGGCGCTGCAGGCCGGCACCTCGCATAACCTGGGGCAGCATTTTGCCAAAGTTTTCGATATCACCTACCTGGATCAGGATGATTCGCTGAAACATGTCTGGCAAACTTCGTGGGGCGTCTCCACGCGGCTGATCGGCGCGCTGATCATGGTCCACGGGGATGACCGCGGCCTGGTGCTGCCGCCGCGAATTGCGCCGCTCCAGGCGGTGATGGTGCCGATCATCTCGAAGAAGGCCCGGGAGGAAGTGCTCGCGGCGGCCCGCCGCCTCACGAAGACGCTGCAGCAGGCCGGCATCCGGTTGAAGCTCGACGACCGCGAGGGCTACTCGCCCGGCTGGAAATTCAACGAGTGGGAGATGAAGGGGGTGCCGCTGCGCATCGAGCTGGGCCCCCGCGACCTCGCCGCGGAGCAGGTTGTCCTGGTGCGCCGCGACAGCGGGGCTAAGGAGCCGCTGCCGTGGGCGGAGCTGCACCGCCGGCTGCCGTGCCTCCTGGAAGAGCTGCAGGGCGATCTTTACCGGCGGGCGCTGCAGTATCAGCAGGAGCATACGCGCAGCGGCGCCGACTACGCAGAGTTTCTGCAGGTGATGGAGCACGAACGCGGCTTCTTCGTGACTTCATGGTGCGGCCGCGAGGAGTGCGAGCTCAAGGCGAAGGAAGAGAGCAAGGCCACCATTCGCTGCATCCCCTTTGACCGGCGGATGGAGCATGGAAACTGCATCGTTTGCGGTGGCAAGGCTGCCGAGGTGGTCTATTTCGCCAGGGCTTACTAGTGCCTGTCACCCCCTCCCGGCCCTTCTTTTTCAAGGGGGAGATGGAGAGCAGGAAGCTCCTATTCAAAGGGGGAAGATGAGGGCAGGGTGCTTCTTTATTCAAAGGAGGGAGTATCGGGTAGTGCTTTTTAATGCTCTTTTCTAAAGGGAAATTTAGGAGGATTTTGGAACTGAGAACAGAGATGAAGCGGGATGTAAGCATTTTTATACAGAAGTAGATATCGAGGGAGGAGGGGTTGAAGATTACTGTTCCCAGGGTCTATTTTGCAGGGAGCCGGGCGCAGTCCCACCGTGACAGCCTGGTAAGAAAGGTGGCCCATCTGTTTGACCGGGTTGGCGCCGCGAAGTTGATCCGCCCCGGTGACCTGGTGGCAATAAAGCTTCACTTCGGAGAGAGGGGCGGTACCGCCTTTATCAACCCGGTCCTGGTCCGCCAGGTTGTCGAGAAGATCAGGGAAGCCGGCGGCAAACCTTTTCTATGCGACAGCAACACCCTCTACACCGGCGGGCGGTCCAACGCGGTGGATCATCTCGAGACGGCGCTGCAGCACGGTTTCAGCTATGCCACCGTGGGGGCGCCGGTGATGATCATGGACGGGCTGCGCGGCCGCAGCAGCCATGATGTCAAGATCGAGGGGAAGCATTTCGACAGCGTCCAGATCGGCGCGGCGGTGTTGGAGGCGGATGTTCTGGTCGCGCTCTCTCACGTGAAGGGTCACATGATGACCGGGTTCGGGGGAGCGATCAAAAACCTGGGCATGGGCTGCGGCAGCCGCACCGGGAAGCAGAGGATGCATTCCTCGGTTAAACCGGCAATCGAACCGGAAAAATGCCGCCGCTGCGGCAGCTGCGTGCAGTGGTGCGCTGCCGGGGCGGTAACGCTGGACAAAGACGGGGGAGCCAGGATCAACCCTGAAAAATGCACCGGCTGCGGCGAGTGTATCATCTCGTGCCGGCACGGGGCGGTGAAGGTGCAGTGGCGCACCGCCCTGCATGAACCGAACGAGCGGATGGTCGAGTATGCCTGCGGCGCGCTGCGGGGCAAGAAGGATGCCGCCGTCTTTTTCAATTTCCTGCTCGACGTGGTCCCAGATTGCGATTGCAATCCCTGGAGCGATGTACCGGTGGTCCCCGACTCCGGCATCCTTGCCTCGACAGACCCGGTAGCCGCAGACCAGGCGGCGGTGGATCTGATCAACGCCGGGGACGGGATTGCCGGCTCGGCGCTGCCGGGAGATCTGGAGCCGGGCGCCGATAAGTTCTGCGCCCTGCATCCGAAAAGCGACTACCGGGTCAAGCTGGCCTATGCCGAAGAGATGGGACTGGGTCGCCGCCGCTACGAACTGGTGACGCTTGTTCCGCAAAAAGACGGAGAAGACGGTGTCTAGCTGCTGAAAATTGAAGACCGTAAAAGGAGAAACCGATGCCTAAACGCGCCCTGCGCAAGCAGATTTTTGCCCTGAGAGACAGCCTGAGCGCGGCGGAGATCGCCGCCCTGAGCAGGGCTGTTGCCGGGCAACTCGGGAAGCTGCCGTTTTACCGGCAGGCCCGCACGATCATGTATTTTCTTTCATTTCGCAGCGAGGTCGACACCAGGGAGATGGTCGAGGAGAGTCTCGCCCGCGGTAACCGGGTGCTTATCCCCAAGGCACTGCCCGGAGAGCGCAAGCTGATTCCCTCGGAGTTGCTTGATTGCGAGAAGGATCTTGCCCCCGGCGCTTACGGTATCCCCGAGCCGCGGCCGGAGGCGCTGCGTCCGGTCGATCCCCGGCAGATCGATCTGCTGATCATCCCGGGGGTGGCTTTCGACCTGCAGGGGAACCGCCTCGGCTACGGGGGCGGCTATTACGACCGCTTCTTTGACCGGCTGCGCCCCGGGGTGCCCCTGGTGGCCTTGGCCTTCGAGCTGCAGCTGGTGGAGCGGGTCCCGGTGGAGCCGTGGGACCGGCGCATGGACTGGCTGGTCACCGAAAAGCGGACGATCCACACGGCGGGCTGACCGGATTTGACCGGTTAAACCCGCCGTATGAATACTGCCGGATATTATGTTTACTTTTTCTCGGGATGGTTGAAGAAGCCCTGGAAGACCATGTCGGTCAGGACGGTGCAGAGGTGCTCCACGTCCGGCTCGCGCTCTTCGACCACTTCCCAGATAAAGCGGTCGACCAGCAATACGTAGCCTTTGGAACCGATCTGCGGGTCAAAATCTTTGGCGAATCCTTTCTTCTGGGCATAGATAATCGACTTCTTGGCAACTTTTGAAAAATGATCTTTGATACCCTGCCAGTGAGCGCCCATGGTTTCAGAAAGCGGCAGCGCCTGCTGGTAAACTTTCATGATGGGGCGGTTTTGCTCGGCCAGGCTGAAAGCGGTCAGCATCAGGTTGTAGAAAATTTTTTCCGCTTCTTTCACGGAAGAGGGGGCGAAGTCGATATCCAGCAGGGCATAAAAATCATCGAGAACACCGTCTATCACCCGGCCGAGGATATCATCTTTTCCCTTGAAGTGACTGTAGACCGTTCCGTAGCCCACATTGGCCATTTCGCTGATCTTGGCGATCGTGGTCTTGGCATAACCTTCGCTGATAAATACTTTCTGGGCGGTATCCAGAATCAGGTTGCGCGTGATCCGGCTACGCAGGTAACGGCGAGGCCGCCTGGCCGGTGAAGCTTTCTTGGCTGTCTTGCTCATGCTAAACCCTCCCGGTACAGTTTTAAAGTAACATCTTCTTATATATATGCTGACATTATATCATATTATTTCAAAATTGCAAACTGAAAGTTTATAAAAAACCAATTTTATTTTTGTCATTCTGAAAAAATAGTAGTATGATAAAATTTGGAAAAGCTATGGTGAGGTGAATTTATGGCCATCTGGGCAATTGCCGATCTCCATCTGTCACATGACCGGGCGAAGCCGATGGATATCTTCGGGCCGTCCTGGGAGGATCACACTGAGAGAATTGCCGCCAACTGGCGCCGTGTTGTCGGTGAAGAGGACCTGGTGATCGTGGCCGGTGATATCTCCTGGGCGATGCAGCTTTCCGGGGCGGCGGCCGATCTGAACTGGATTGCCGCTCTTCCGGGTCAGAAGCTTCTGCTTCGCGGCAACCACGATTACTGGTGGTCTTCCATCAGCAAGGTGCGGGAGGCGCTGCCGTCCGGCATTGCCGCCCTGCAGAACGATCATTACGTTTTTGAGAGCTGGGCGATCTGCGGCACCAGGGGTTGGCTCTGTCCCGGCGAGGAAGGTTTCGACAGCGAACATGACGAGAAGATCTACCGGCGCGAGATCGGCCGGCTGCAGTTGTCTCTCGAGAGCGCGCGCCGGGCGAGGCAGGGCCGGATCATCGCCGCGCTGCACTATCCGCCTTTCAACCGGCAGAGCAGCCCCAGCGGCTTTACTGAACTGCTGGAGCGCTGCGGGGTCAACTACTGTGTTTACGGCCATATCCATGACGAAGGGCGGGACCGGCTTTTCCAGGGCGAACGCGGTGGCGTGACTTACCGTTTTATAGCCTCCGACGGCGTTGACTTTACCCCCGTGCCGGTGATCTCTTAATAGTGGTATTCGGACTTGATTCTCCTTTTGGACAGGAGCCCGATTCCCGCCCCCACGAGAAATCCGCCGATATGGGCCCACCAGGCCACGGATTGCACCCCCATGGCCGCCCCCTGCAGCGAAGCGTTGAGCAGTTGCAGAATGAACCAGAACCCCAGAAAGATCACTGCCGGCAGGTGGATGAAGGTGATGAAAAACCCGAGCGGCACCAGGGTTAGGATGCGGGCGTGGGGAAAGAGGATGAAGTAGGCGCCCAGGACCCCGGCGATGGCGCCGCTGGCGCCGACAAGAGGGGTTGTAGAGAAGGGGATGCTGAAGATATGGAAAAGCTGGCTGGCTGCGCCCATGAAGAGATAGAGCAGCAGGTATTTCAGGTGGCCGAGCCGGCCCTCGATATTGTCACCGAAAACCCAGAGGTAGAGCATGTTGCCGATGAGGTGGAGCCAGCCGCCGTGCAAAAAGTTTGCGGTGATCAGCGGGATGCCGGCCGCCAGGAGAGCGCCGGAAGACTCACCGGGCCTCAGGATGCCGATCAGACTGCCGGTCAGGTCGGCAGGGACGGTACCGTATGTAAAGATAAAACTGTAGAGCTGCTCCGGTGGCAACATTTGCTGGTAGAAAAAGACCAAGAAATTTAGTACAATCAAAGAGATGTTGACAGCCGGAAAGCGGTAGCGTGGTGCAGTGTCCCTGAGGGGAATCATTTGAAATTATCTCCTTCCCTTTTAAAATATATTATACCCTCCCAGGCCAATACCGCCACCGGTATTCCGGCAAAGATCTAACGAAATCTTAACACTTTTCCAATTGCTTGCTTTTTGGCTTATTGCGGCTATTCTCGGCAGGATTCTCTTTATATAAAAGAGAATATCTCAGTGTTGTACAGCATTCAAATTCAGCAAGGAGGTTAGATGGTTTGAGCAGCGAGGGTGCAACTTTAGTCCAGCAGCCGGAGATCGACTTGAGCGGGATCGATGCTCTGCTGAAACCTTATTTGGGAAAACGGGGAACGGTAATCCCGGTCCTGCAAAGCCTGCAGGCTCATTACGGCTATCTGCCCCGCCCGGTCCTGGAGTATACCGCGGCGCGGATAAAGATTCCCCTGAGCAGGCTTTACGGGGTAGCCACGTTTTATGCCCAGTTCAAGATGACTCCCCGGGGCCGGAATATCATCAGGGTTTGCAAGGGGACGGCCTGCCATATTCAGGGCAGCCCGAAGGTGGCTGAACGGGTGGAAGAGATCCTGGGGATCAAGGGGGGCGAGACGACACCCGACTTGAGATTTACCCTCGAAGAGGTGGCCTGCATCGGGGCCTGTGCCCTGGCGCCGGTGATGATGATCAATGACCAGCCGCACGGCCGCCTTACTCCTGACCGGATCAAAGAAATTCTCGATAGTTACGAATAGCCCAGCTGGAGGTGCTAAGGTGAAGCGTTTTATTGATCCTTGTTGTGAAAAGTGTAACCACAGCAAAGAAACACCGTGCAAGGATTTTATTGAATGCTGCGCCAGGGGGCCGATCTGCCACGAAGATGCCGCCTGCGCGGCCAAGAGAAAGGCTATTATTGAAAAAGTAGCCTTGAATGAGCACTTTGTGATCATTTAAAGAGTGATTTTTGCAAAGAGGGAGGTTGGAGGATTTTGTATGAAAAACACCTGATGATCTGCGGGGCCACCGGGTGCCTCTCCTCGGGATCGGCAAAGGTGCAGCAGGCCCTCGAAGAGGAACTGGCCAAACGCGGTCTGAAAGAGAAGTACCGCCTGGTCATGTCCGGTTGCCCGGGCTTTTGCGAAGTCGGCCCGATTATCGTGATCTATCCCGATGAAGTATTCTACTGCCGCCTGACACCCGAGGATATCCCCGAGCTGGTGGAGAAGCATCTCCTCGGCGGAGAAATAATCGAGCGGCTTCTTTACAGTGGGCCCGATGTGGAAGTCCCGGCGCGCTTTTACGAGACGATCCCCTTTTACCGGAAACAGAAATTCAATGTTCTGCACAACAGCGGGATTATCGACCCTGAGAATATTGATGAATATATCATGCGCGGCGGTTACCGGGCTTTCTCCCGCGCCCTGATGATGGAGCCGATGGAGATAATTGACGAGGTGAAAAAGTCGGGGTTGCGCGGCCGCGGCGGAGCCGGCTTTCCCACCGGGCTGAAGTGGGAATTCACCTACCGGGCTGCCGGCGATAAAAAATATGTCGTCTGCAACGCCGACGAGGGTGACCCGGGAGCCTTCATGGACCGCAGCATCCTCGAGGGCGATCCCCATGCCCTGCTTGAAGGGATGCTTGTGGCCGCGCGGGCCATCGGCAGTGACGAGGGCTATATTTACTGCCGCGCCGAGTATCCCCTGGCAATCGAACGGCTCAAGCTGGCCATCGCCCAGGCCGAGGAATACGGGCTTGTCGGCGAGAACATTCTCGGCTACGGTTTTGATTTTCACTTCAACATCAAGGAAGGAGCGGGGGCTTTCGTCTGCGGCGAAGAGACGGCGCTGCTCGCTTCGATAGAAGGCAAGCGGGGGATGCCCCGGCCGCGGCCGCCGTTCCCGGCGAACGCGGGACTGTGGGACAAACCCACCTGCATCAACAACGTGGAAAGTTATGCCAATATACCCCTGATCGTCCGCGAGGGCGGGGTAGAAGAATATATCAAGATCGGCACCGAGGGAAGCAAGGGGACCAAGGTCTTTGCCCTGGCGGGCAAGATCCGCAACACCGGTCTCTGCGAGGTGCCCATGGGAATCACGATGCGCGAGATCATCTTCGATATCGGAGGCGGGATCAAGGGCGGCCGTGAATTCAAGGCGGTCCAGGCCGGCGGTCCCTCCGGTGGCTGTATCCCCTCCGAGCAGCTTGATCTGCCGGTGGATTACGATTCACTGACCAAGGCCGGCGCGATCATGGGCTCGGGCGGGCTCGTGGTGATGGACGAGCGCACCTGCATGGTGGACCTGGCCCGCTATTTCTTGAGCTTCACCCAGAAAGAATCGTGCGGCAAGTGTATCCCCTGCCGCGAGGGGACCAAGCGGATGCTGGAGATCCTGGAGAGGATTACCGAGGGCCGGGGCCGTCTGGAGGATCTCGACCGGCTGCACGATCTGGCTTTCTCGATCAAGGACAGCGCTCTCTGCGGGTTGGGCCAGACCTGCCCCAACCCGGTTCTGAGCACGATCCGCTACTTCCGCCATGAGTACGAGGAGCATATTAACGAAAAATTCTGCCGCGCCGGAGTCTGCAAGGCGCTGTTTGACTATGCCATCGACCCCGAGCTCTGCAACGGCTGCACCCGCTGCGCCCGGATCTGCCCGGTCGAAGCGATCAGCGGCGAGCGCAAGGAGCCTCACGTGATCGATCCCGAGAAATGCACCCGCTGTGGCAGCTGCGTGGAGCGGTGCCGGCAGGAAGCAATCAAGGTAACGCCCGTAAGGAGGGAAGCCGATGTCAGCCATTAAATTAACCATAGACGGCCGGCCGGTGGAAGTGGAACCGGGAACGACGATTCTCGAAGCGGCCCGGCAGCTGGGGATCGATATCCCCACCTTCTGCCACGACCCCGAGCTTGCTCCCAACGGCGCCTGCCGCATCTGCGTGGTTGAGGTGGAGCGGGCCCGGGCTCTGGTGGCCTCCTGCTGTGCCCCCGTGGGTCCGGACATGGTTGTGCACACCGAGTCCGAGCGGGTCGTGCAGGCGAGGAGCACCATTCTGCGGTTGATCCTGGCCAACCACCCC
>CAYFRE010000041.1:0-16682 GCA_964345455.1 uncultured Syntrophomonadaceae bacterium
GGGGCAGGGGCTCAGAATGACAGGGGGGCAGGGGCTCAGAATGACAGGAGGGGTGCTTTGAATGACGGATCGTAGGGGTGGAACCGTGTTCGCCCGTTATGTTAGCTGGAGCGCCAGAAAATAAGCAGGTGCTTTCCCAGGATGCGCAGCACCAGCGCCGCCGGAACCGCCAGGAGAAGGCCGATAAAACCGAACAGCTTTCCGCCGAGCAGCAGGGCCAGAATTATGGCCAGCGGATGAAGGCGGGCGCTGCGGCCGATAATAACCGGCGCGATAAGCTGGCTTTCCACCTGCTGGATGATCACGATCAGAAGGATCACTTTCAGGGAAAGTAGCGGCGAATCCAGAAAAGCGACCAGCCAGGCAGGAATGGCGCCGATGATCGGGCCGATATAGGGAATCAGGTTGGTGATGCCAATGACAATCGCCAGCACCAGGGGGAACCTGACCCCGAGAAATAGAAAACCGGCATAGGTCAGCCCGGCCACGGCAAAGCTGACCAGGAGGGTTCCCCGGATAAAGGCGCCGAGAGCGCTGTTGATCTCCTCAGCGGCAACAGTGATTGAACGGCGGTAGCCCGGCGGAAAAAGAAAGAGGAGCCTTTTTTTGAAAGAGAGCTCATCCCGTAAAAAATAATAAGTTAAGACCGGAACCAGCAGGAAAATGATCGCGCTGCTGAACAGTGAAAGAATCAAATTGTAAAAACGCTCCATCTGGGCGGCAAGAGCGCCGCTCAAGGCCTCAATATTGTGTTCGACGATTTCCCGGGTATTTGGCGGCAGGTTAAAGCGTCGGTAGCCTTCTTCCATGCGGTGCAGGAATCTCTGCAGATCCGCGGCGTACGACGGCAGCTGTCTGACCAACTCCTGGAGATCGTCCAGAAAAAGCGGCACCACCCTGATGCATAATATAAAAATAACGATGGCAAATATCAGGTAAAGCACGGCTATGGCCACCGGGCGGGAGATGCGGCGCCGCTCCATGCAATTGACCAGGGGCGCCAACAGGTAGGCAACGATCAGCGCGGCAAGAAAGGGCGCCAATGCGGAAAAGAGAGCATGCCGCGTCCTGATCACCCAGGTAACCAGCAACACGATGAAAAGCCCGCCGAACAAACAGAGCAGGCCTTGCTGCCAGGGCTTCAACCGGGATATTGTATCTTTCACCGGCACCTTCTCCTAAGATTTTGAGAAAGGAAAAAACCTCTTCCGTAAATTACCTCAACCCTGACTATATATATTCTGCAGCCGGGTTGAAAAAATACCGGTAGAAGAGGTTTTTATAATGTTTGCTTATTTTTGCTCCTGTTTAAGGGAAACCGGGATCAGAGAGCCGTCAGCTTCAACGTAAAACATGCACGCGGGATGCTGCGGGTTGGCTTTAAACTCCATCAGGCACTGCCAGCAGTAATACTGGTTATTGCCTACCTTACCGGTATCCGCGGAGCTGCACAGCGGGCACCGCATCATGGACACTTCCACTTCAAATTAAATTGTCTGAGTAGATATTATATCCATATTTAGTCATATCATACGGCTGCGGTGATCGTCCCTCCGCCGATGACCAGATCGTCCCGGTAAAAGACCGCCGCCTGCCCCGGGGCCACCGCCGCCTGGGGACGCTTGAAGAGTAAACGCGCGCAGTGCTCGTGCGGCAGCGGAACAAGCACGGCGGGCACCTCGGGAGCCCGGTAGCGTATTTTCACCGTTACCTCCATTTCATGCTCCAGCGAAGAAATAGCGATCAGGTTGAGCCCGGCCAGTTCCGCCCCGCTGCGGTAAAGCTCCTCCCGCTCTCCGACCATGATGGTGTTTTCAGTAGGGATGATTTCAAGGACATAGAGAGGACGCTGCGCGGTCAGACCCAGGCCCCGCCGCTGCCCCACGGTGTAGAAGGCAATCCCGCTGTGACGGCCCAATACCACGCCGTTGCGGTCAACGATGGGCCCGGGAACCGCTTTGACGCCACGGCGCCTCAAGAAAGCCCGGTAATCATCACCGGGGATAAAGCAGATCTCCTGGCTTTCCTTCTTGCCGGCAACGTCAATTCCGAGCTCCTGCGCCCTGGCGCGGACCTCTTTTTTGGTCATCCCGCCCAGCGGGAAGAGGCAGCGCCGGAGCTGCTCCTGCGTTAAATCATAGAGCATGTACGATTGGTCCTTGGCCGGGTCGAGCCCCTTTCTCAGGAGGTAGCGGCCGCGCCCGCGGCAGTATTCCACCCGGGCGTAGTGGCCGGTGGCGATGTAAGAACATTTAAGCTGCATCGCTTTTTGCAGCAGGGCGGCAAATTTGATCCTGCGGTTGCAGATGACGCAGGGGTTGGGGGTGCGGCCGCAGCTGTATTCGCGCGTAAAATAATCCACAACCTTTTCTTCGAAAGATTTTCGCAGGTCAGCCACCTCGTGGGCGATCCCCAGCATTCCGGCAATCCGGCGCGCATCTTCAATCGCATCCCGGGCGCGGCCGGGATGCGTCGGGACGGCAGGCGGTTCCGGCCTCTTCTCTTCCCCAAGAAGAAAGGTGATCCCGGTGACCCCGTAACCTTTTTCCAACAGGAGAGCGGCGGCAACGGCGCTGTCCACCCCCCCGCTTAAAGCAACGAGAACTTTCTCCCGGTGAAACGAAAACACCCCCTCCAGTTGTCGTTAATTTTCAGGCAGCTTATCGAGTCGCTCCCACCGCCCGCTTCCCCGGGAGAGATCCACAAACTTTTTGCGCATTTTCCCGGCCACGCGGTAGGGCAGCGCGGCGATCACGGATACTTCCGAGGCGTAATCCGTAGCGATGATCCCGGCGCCGAGAGATTCGAGCTGCCGCAACAGGGCGCCGATGTCGCCGTAAGCCACAGTCATGCGGCAGTGATAGAGGCGCTCCCTTTCCACCAGCGCGGCTTCCTCGAGGCAAGCCCGTGCACAGTGACGGTATGCCCGGGTCAACCCGCCGATGCCGAGCTTGATCCCGCCAAAATAGCGGGTTCCCACCACCACCAGGTCGGAAAGCCCTTTACCCTGCAACAGCTGCAGCATCGGCAAGCCCGCCGTTCCCGCCGGCTCCCGGTCATCGAAAGCCCTTTCTACCAGGGAGCTGCCCGCCCCGATGCGATAAGCGTAAGTATGATGGGTGGCGTCTGGGAATTCGGCCCTGATCCGCTCAACAAACTGCCCCGCCGCCTCCTCGCCGGTTACCGGAGCCGCGGTGGCGATGAAGCGGGAATTTTTTACGGCAAAACGGACGCGCACCTGCTCCCGGAGCGTCCGGTATCTGTATTTGCTCACTGCGGTTTATTCTTCCCTTTCTTCATTTTTATCCTCTTGTTTTCCGCTGCGCCGCTACTTGGCTGCCCGCCTTCCTCTCCTTCAATCTCCCTTGATGCAGCTTCTTTCTGGACTTGGTGTAGTTTATCCAGACGTTCCCGGATCTGCCGCTCAAAGCCTTCTTCTCCGGGCCGGTAAAATCTTTTTCCAGCCAGTTCGGGCGGCAGGTAGCGCTGCTCCACAAAATGTCCCGGATAGTTATGCGGGTAAAGGTAGCCTTTACCGTGACCCAGCCGCGCCGCGCCGCGGTAGCCTGTCCCGCGCAGGTGAGCCGGGACGCGGTAACTGCTGCTCTCCTCGACCGTTTCCAGCGCCTCTTCGATGGCCTTGTAAGAGGCGTTGCTTTTGGGAGCGGCGGCGAGATAGACCGCCGCCTGGGCCAGGGGGATCCTGCCCTCGGGGAGGCCGATCAACTGCACCGCCTGGGATGCGGCCACCGCGAGCATCAGCGCCTGCGGATCGGCGTTGCCGATATCTTCGGCGGCGCTGATTACCAGGCGGCGGGCGATAAAGAGAGGGTCTTCGCCTCCCTTGAGCATGCGGGCAATCCAGTAAAGGGCAGCGTCGGGATCCGAGCCGCGGATCGATTTGATCAGCGCCGAGGCGATGTTGTAATGGTCGTCCCCCGCCCGGTCGTAAGTATAGGCCCGCGACCGCAGGGCCTCTGCGGCTGTCTCCGCGGTAATCATGATCTTGCCGTCGCAGCGTTCGGCAATAATAACAGCAAGCTCGAGGGCATTGAGAGCGGTCCTGACATCGCCGTTGGCCCGATCGGCGAGATGGCCCAGCGCCTCCGGCTCCGCCTCCAGATCTAGCTTCCCCAGGCCCCTCTCATCGTCGGACAGGGCTCTCTGCAGCAGGTTCAAAATTTCGCCGGATTCGAGCGGTTCGAAAACAAAGAGGCGTGTCCGCGAAAGGAGAGGGCCGTTTAGATAGAAGAAGGGGTTCTCCGTGGTGGCCCCGATGAAGATCACCGTGCCCTGTTCCACCGCCGCCAGCAGGGCATCCTGCTGGGCCTTGTTGAAACGGTGAATCTCGTCGATAAAGAGAATTGTCCGCCGGTTCTGCAACGACCAGCGCTCGCGGGCCTTGCCCACCACCTCGCGGATATCTTTCACTCCCGCGGTTACCGCGTTGAGCTGGATAAAAGAAGCCCGGGTGGTGGAGGCGATGATCAGAGCAAGGGTGGTTTTGCCGGTACCGGGCGGCCCGCAGAAGATCATCGAGGGCACCCTGTCCGAGGTGATCAGGCGGCGCAGCGGCTTGCCCTCTCCCAGAAGATCTGACTGCCCGGCAAACTCTTCCAGGCTGTGCGGCCGCATCCGCAGGGCCAGCGGCCCCTCTTCGCGCATCTTTCTTTCCCATTCCATGGTAATCAGATCGATCGCCCACCAGCTCCTTGGTACAGGGAAGGCTCTCCCAACAGCATTGCAGTTGATCCTGTCCCCTTTTAATTCCATCTAGATTATACCATGAAACTGCCTTATCCTTTAACCGTGTGTAAATAGAGACGCCCTTTCCCGCGGTATAACGGCAAGAAAGGGCATTTGCTGTTCAACATCTTCACAGGTTAAAGAAGACTAATAATTAACTCCCCACACTCCCCCGATAGCGCCAAAAACAAAGCCCAAAAATATCTTTACGGCCAGGCTCCAGCCAATGGTCATATCATCGACAATGAGCAACCCACCGCCAAGCATCAGCAAGACGTAAATCACGCCGATAATTCCGCCTATCAGCCATCCCCGTTTACCGATCATCCTGGTGGCATAAGCGGAGCCCCACAAAATCGCTGCAATGCTGACGCCGTAGACCAGGTACAAGGCGGCTTTTTCGGTAAGCTCAGTCAGGTAAAGGACCAGGGCTATTACCAGGAGCATGACCAGCGAAAAAACCAGCGCCAAGAGAATCCCTTTGAGCGAGATAAGCCAGGCGTTGCCCCGCAAGGGATGAAATGCCTGGTTGTTTAACGGCCGGTGATCCATAAACTCTCCCCCTGAGAAGAGCATATGAACCGGCACTTCTGATTATTCCTCTTCTTCTCCGTCTTCGATGACGCGCTCAATACCGCCGCGGGCAAACTTGATATTGACATTGTCGGCTATCCGCAGGGTCAACACATCCTCCCTGATCTCCTTGATTACGCCGAAAATCCCGCCAATTGAAACTACCCTGTCACCCTTTTGTAAAGCCGACAGCATTTCGCGCCGTTTTTTCTGCTGCTGCTGCTGCGGGCGAATCAGGATAAAATAAAATATGGCGAAGATCACGACCATCCACAATATGCCCGAATATGGGCCCAACTTTTCTAGCAAACCTTCCATGTGCTTGCACCTCCATAGTATTGATCGAGCTTCGGTTTCATTTTGCGATAATAAAGATCAAACTTCCCGCCGCGAATCGCTTCGCGAATTTCGAACATCAGTTGAGCAAGGTAATATAGATTGTGATAGGTTGTCAAGCGCATCCCGATAATTTCGCCGGCATTGAAAAGGTGGCGGATGTAAGCCCGCGAATAGCTGCGGCAGACCGGGCAGTTGCATTCTTCATCGAGGGGTGCCGTATCCGCGGCGTAAACCGCGTTGCGTATGGTCAAGTAACCCCGGCTGGTCATGACCCTGCCGTTGCGGGCAATCCTGGTCGGCAAAACACAGTCAAACAGATCGATCCCCAGCCTGCTCCCTTCAAGAAGCGCGTCCGGTGAGCCTACTCCCATCAGGTAGCGCGGTTTTTCAGCAGGCAGCAGGGGGGCCGCCAGCTCCAGAGTTTGATACATCAACTCCTTGGGCTCTCCAACACTTAATCCCCCGATCGCATAGCCGGGAAACTCCATCTCCACCAGATCGGCAGCCGACCTCTCTCTTAAATCTGGATAAACACCTCCTTGAATGATCCCGAAAAGAGCCTGCTCCTCACGCAGGTGGGCATCACGGCAGCGCATGGCCCAGCGGCTGGTCCGCTCCACCGCAACCTGCACCTCTTCATAGGGCGCAGGATAGGGCGGGCATTGATCCAGGATCATGGCGATATCCGAACCGAGTATATTCTGAATCCGGATCACCCGCTCCGGAGTGAGATAATGCGTGGACCCGTCAATATGCGAGGTGAAGGTAGCCCCGTCATCCTCAACCTCCCGCAAACCGCCCAGGCTGAAGATCTGGAAACCGCCGCTGTCAGTGAGGATACCCCCGGACCAGTTCATCATTCTGTGCAGCCCGCCGGTGCGGGCGATCACTTCAATTCCCGGACGCAGGTAAAGGTGGTAGCTGTTCGCCAGGATCATCGCCGTATTCAAACCGGTCAACTCTTCCGTGGTGATCCCCTTTACACTGCCCTGCGTCCCCACCGGCATGAAGGCTGGTGTATCCACCGGCCCGTGCCCGGTAACCAATTTCCCCAACCGTGCTCCAGTTTCAGGACAGCTCTTGATTAATTCAAAAGAAATGGACATCCTTTCCACCTTGCTATAGCTTATCTTAACCAATTCTTGCTGTCAATTATACTTTTGCCCTTCTGTAAATGCAGCTGCTGCGCCCATCCTCATCACCGTCGCAGCGTCGAACTGTGTTCACCCGGCCCCTTCCCCATCATGGATTATGGTTACACTTATATGTGGCCTTATCGCGGGCCAGGCATGCCTCGCCCTTACAGGAGCAGCATGCAATCGCCGAAACTGTAAAAGCGATATTCTTCGCTTACGGCAATGCGGTAGGCATCCATCACCGGATCGTAGCCGCCAAAGGCGCAGACCAGCATCAGCAGGGTGGAGCGCGGAAGATGAAAATTGGTCAGCAGGACATCGACCGCCTTGAAAGTGTATCCGGGATAGATAAAAATGCCGGTCCAATCCTCCTGCTCTTTTACAATTCCTTCAGCGTCTGCCGCCGCCTCGAGAACACGGCAGGCGGTTGTCCCCACGGCAACGATACGTCCGCCCCGCCTGCGGGCGGCATTGATCTGCTCCGCCGCCGCGGCGTCAAGCCGGTAATACTCGCGGTGCATCTTGTGCCTGCGGATATCTTTCTCTTTCACCGGCTGGAAGGTGCCCGGGCCGATATGAAGGGTGGTAAAGGTCCACTTGAGGCCTTTCTCCCGCAGGCTTTGAAAAACAGCGGGTGTAAAATGAAACCCGGCGGTCGGAGCAGCCGCCGAACCGTCTATGGCGGCATAGATGGTCTGATATTGAGCAGGATCCTTCAGTTCCTGTTTGATATATGGAGGCAGGGGGACCTGCCCCACGAGGGGCAACGCCTGCTCCAGCGGTTCGGGCCCGGTAAAGCTGACGATACGCTTTCCCTGCCCGGCGTAATCTTCAATCACTGCCCTGAGCCCCCGCGCAAACTCCACCACGGCACCGGGCTTGAGCTTGCGCCCCGGCCGGACCATCGCCGTCCAGCGTCCCCCGGCGAGGCGGTACAGCAGCAGCAGTTCCGTTTCGCCGCCTCCATTGCCGCGCCGCCCGAGCAGGCGGGCCGGGATAACCCTGGTGTTGTTCATGACCAGCAGGTCCTCCGGATCCAGAAAATCGGGGAGGCTGCTGAAGAACTTCTGCCCGATAACCCCTTCATGACGCCGCAGCACCATCATCCGCGAACGATCCCTTTCGGCAACCGGTTCCTGGGCAATCAACTCCGGCGGTAGCTCATAATCAAAATCACTCAGCCTTGTTTTCTCCATCCGCATATACCTGGTTAGTGAATTTGGTGCCCGACACCTCAGATCACTAACTTTGTTTTTATTTGAAAAGACGGCCAATCAGATTAAACAGGATGGTAAGGATGGCGCTTACCAGCAGCATCGTAACAATCGGAAAATAAAAAGTAAAGCGCTCCCTTTGAATAATAATATCTCCGGGCAGCCGGCCAAGGCCAAAACGGCCAAAAAGAAGTAGCAGAAGTCCGGTAAGGGCAATCATTGCACCGGTAACCAGCAATATTTTTCCGATTGAATCCATCGCTGCAAAAGCCCCTTTGCCATGTTAGTATTCCCAAAGTTAAGTGGCGGCGCGCGCTTTAGTTAAGTAATTCAATACCCGGACCCGTTTACCCAAATTTACTAGCTATTTTACCAGAGGTGAAGCTGAGGATTTTCTTTACACTCCAGCTTCAAGTAGCGGTAAGCCTCCCTGGTCACAACCCGGCCGCGGGGAGTCCTCTTCAGCAGGCCCAGTTTCATCAGGTAGGGCTCGTAGACATCTTCAAGTGTTTCCGATTCTTCGCTGATCGAGGCAGCCAGGGTATCGAGTCCCACCGGGCCGCCTTCGTATTTTTCGATCATGGTCAGCAGAAGGCGACGGTCAATCTCATCGAGGCCCGCGGCGTCCAGCTGCAGCATCTGCAGCGCTTCGCAGGCTGCATCTTCAGAGACAATGTTGCCGGCCTTAACCTGGGCGTAGTCACGCACCCTCTTCAGCAGGCGGTTGGCGATGCGGGGGGTGCCGCGTGATGCGCCTGCAATTACCTGCGCCCCTTCCGGATTAACGATCACATTCAAGATGCGCGCCGAGCGGGTGATAATCTCGATCAACTCTTCGGGAGTATAAAAATCAAGACGGTCAACAATGCCAAAGCGATCACGCAGCGGGGAGGTCAGCGCCCCGGCCCGCACGGTGGCTCCGATCAAGGTAAAGGGGGGCAGATCGAGACGGAGCGAGCGTGCCCCCGGGCCCTTGCCGATGATGATGTCGAGAGCAAAGTCTTCCATTGCCGGATAAAGGATCTCCTCGACCGTGCGGCTGAGCCGGTGGATTTCGTCAACAAAAAGCACGTCCCCTTGGCCCATGTTGGTCAGTATCGCCGCCAGGTCGCCGGGACGCTCGATGGCGGGGCCGGCGGTAATCCGGATATTGACCCCCATTTCCCAAGCAATAATGTGTGCCAGGGTGGTCTTTCCCAGGCCCGGCGGTCCGTAGAGAAGGACGTGGTCCAGAGCCTCCTGGCGCTCCTGCGCCGCGGTGATATAGATGGACAGCTTCTCTTTTATCTTTCCCTGGCCGATGAACTCTTTCAGCGAACGGGGACGCAGTCCAAATTCGACCTGAGGATCGTCATCGTTACGCCGCTTTGCTGATACAATTCTCTCTTCCGCCATCATGTTCCCCTCTTAACTGCCCGGATTTAACTTCCGGACAAACTATTCAAAGCTTTTTTGAGAAGTTCTTCGCTGGTGAAGCCGTCTTCGTTCGCAGCTGCCTTGTTTACCGCTGAAACCGACTCGGCGCGCGAATAACCGAGCGCCGCAAGCGCCTCGATGATCTCTGCCCGCATCGAGCCGGGGCCGTCCAGGGTGCCGGCCAGAGCCAGCTGCTCCGGTGAAAAGAGCCGGAGCAGCTTCTCTTTCAATTCGAGAATAAGCCGCTGGGCCATCTTCCGGCCGATTCCCGGTGTCTGGCAGAGCACGGAGATATCTTCTTCAAAAACAGCGGCACAGAGATGGGGCACCGTGTGTGTGCCCAGCAGCGCCAGCCCGATACGCGGTCCGAAACCGGATATCCCGGTAATCAGGTTAAACAGATTGCGCTCCTCGGCGCTGCGAAAACCAAAAAGGTGAAGATCATCATCCCGTAAGATTAGCCTGGTATAGAATAGCATTTCGGTGCCGATAAGATGCTCCAGCCCTTCGGTAGAATCCGGGATCTCAAGAGATAGGCCCACCGCCCCTACTTCCAGGACGGCCTTGCCGGGATAAACGTCTATCAACTTTCCGTACAGGAATTCAATCACTGCGCCTGCTCCCTTCAACTGCTTCATGGTAGCGGCGGTGCTGCAGGTGGCATAGGGCAACCGCCAGCGCATCGGCTTCATCATCTACAGAAGGGCACTCCGCCAGCCGCAGCAGCATCTGCACCATATTCTGAACCTGCCCTTTGGCGGCTTGCCCATATCCGGCGACCGCCTGCTTCACCTGCAGCGGGGTGTATTCGAATAATGCAAGGTTGTTTTTCGCCGCAGCGAGAATAATTGTCCCCCGCGCCTCACCAACCTGCAAAGCAGTGCGCACATTCTTGCAAAAAAATAGTTTTTCCACAGCCATGGCCCAGGGCCGGTATTGCACAATCAATTTATCAACAGAATCAAATATCTCTTCCAGACGCAAGGCAGGCGCTGTATCCCTGGATGTGCGGATGCATCCCGAAGATACCCGGCTGAAGCCGCTATCATTCTCCTCTACCAGGCCGTATCCGGTGATGGCCAGCCCCGGATCGATCCCCAGAACAACCATGAAATCACCATCATTCTCTATTTCTTAGCCGTTATACTATTCTTTAGCATGGGCGCCAAATCCTTTTCAACGCCATAATGGAAAAGCACCGGCATCTTTTGCTCCGGTGCTTTTCCACGATATGCACGGTCATTCAGCTAGGGCTGCAACAATTAGCTGGTAAATTCCTGTAATATTTCATGAAGTTCGTCGGGATCCAGTGACTCTAAAGGCTCGCCTTTTTCAAGCTGTTCCCGGATATCGTCCCTCACCTTATAAGGAGTCAGTTTGATAACTTTCCCGTCCGGCGGTATGCCTTCGAATACGGCAATCAAATCATCGTTGCCGTCATTGAAGATGCCGAGATAGTAGCTGCCTTTACAACCGGGGCAGAGATCATCAAGGTAGGTAAAAGTAAAATAGGAGCCGTCGGAGCCTACCCGCATATCGGCCACGTACCAGCCTTTGGTATCCTTTAAATGAGACATGATGTTCTGAATGCTGGTGTTGCTCTCATGCAGCGCTACCGCCATCTCGACCAGGGCTGCCGGTGGCAGCTCCAGCTCCGGTGGAATGCTGTCAGGCTCATAAACAGCATGATGTTCGCAGTAGCGGTATAGGTATTGCGCCAGGTATGGTTCGCGCTCCGGCAGCTCGGGAGATGTCTCTACTTCTTGACGGGAACCTCGTTGCAGTAATTCAGCGATGCTAATATCCCGGGTGTAAGAGATCACCAGAAGCAGCGGACCCAAACCCACCACAATGAGCAACAGCACAAATCCTGCCCATAACAGCCCGCGGATTCGCTTTTTTCTCTTCTCCTGTTCTGCCAATAGGGCTCATCCTCTCGGGAGAATCTTTGATGATGGCCCTATCATGCCCCGCGGCAGGATAATTTATACATATATTGTTCCTGTTTATTCCATTAATTCGTCGGGAATATCAAAATTGGCATAGACATTTTGCACATCGTCATTTTCTTCCAGCGCATCCATCAGGTTGAGAATGCGCTTGACTTCATCCGGATTATCAATCTCCACCGTGTTTTGCGGCAGCATGGTCACTTCGGCGCTCTCAACAGTAATATGTTGCTTATCCAGATATTCTTTAACATCCTCAAAAAGATCGGGTGGAGCGGTGATGCTGTAGGTATCATCTTCTTCCTTGACATCTTCAGCACCCGCCTCCAGGGCAATAAGCATCAGATCATCTTCGCCAACCTGCAAATCGTCTTTTTTGACAATAAAAAGCCCTTTCCGTTTAAACATCCAGGCAACACAGCCCGACTCGCCAAGGCTCCCGCCGTGGCGGGAAAAAAGATGCCTGATCTCCGCCACCGTACGGTTGCGGTTGTCTGTGAGGGCCTCTAGAAGCACCGCCACTCCGCCGGCGGCATATCCCTCGTAATTCACCTGGTCATAACTTTCTCCTTCCAGGCCCCCGGCGCCTTTTTGTATGGCCCGCTGGATATTATCATTGGGCATGTTGTTTTCCCGGGCTTTCTGGACCGCCAGCCTGAGGCTGAAATTGGCATCAATATCACCGCCCCCCTCCCGGGCGGCAACGATGATCTCCCGGGCCAGCTTGGTAAATATTTTTCCTTTTTGCGCATCCATGCGCGCTTTGCGATGTTTCACGTTCGCCCACTTTGAATGTCCGGCCACCATGATCCCCCTTTCTCAAAAATCTCCCCCATATATCATCGGTAACGCCTTTATTGTGGATAGGAAGCGCTGACCAACGTCTTGATGCCGCCGCGGGGGTTGAAATTTCCGGTGACGGTCATCGACACAGGATTTATCAGCACAGTCAGATCATCGAGAATCTGGTTAACCACGTCTTCCTGGATGATCCCCACATTGCGATAAGAATTCAGGTAGTATTTAAGCGATTTCAATTCGACACAGGTTTCACGCGGCACATAGCTGATCCGCAGCTCCCCGAAGTCGGGCAGGCCCGTCCAGGGGCAAACAGAGGTGAATTCCGGGAAGATGATCTCCACCTCGGAGCGCCGCCCGGCATAAGCAAAGGGAACTGTCTCCAGCACCTCCCTGTCCACCTGATCCGGTTTCAGCACGTCAAAACGCCTTTCTTCGTATCGTTTATCCTTCATCTGAAATTACACCTTCCTTTCGCGCCCAGCGGACGGCCAGATAACAAAACGGGGTATCGACAAGCGCCAGAATTAGTTTAACCAGGTACTGCCCGGCAATCATACTCACCAGCACTGCGCCACCAACCGTGCCGGCGAAGGCCAGGGTGATGAAGATGACGCTGTCCAGAAGCTGGCTGGCCATGGTGGAAAGGTTGTTACGCAGCCAGAGGTACTTGCCCTTTGTTACCCGGCGCCAGAAGAGAAATGCCCAGACATCGTGTAATTGAGAAACCAGGTAGGCAATCATGCTCGCGGCAACAATGCGGGGTACCATCCCCAAAACAGCTTCGTAAGCAGCCTGGTGCTCCCAGAAGGAAGCCGGCGGCAAGACCCGGCCCAGGTAGAGGAAGACAGTCATCACCAGGTTCATGATCAACCCAAGCCAGACAATTTCGTTTGCTTCTTTTTTACCCCAGACTTCGCTGACCGTATCGGTGATCACTAAGGTAACCGGGTAGACAAAAACCGCCGCGGGAAGCACAAGCCGCCCCAGGGTAAATAGCTTGCCGGCAATAATATTAGATACCAATAAACAGGTGATAAAAAGGGCGGTTATAAACCGTAACTTATTTTCCAAAACGGTCACCTCTTGTTTTTTGATCAAGCAGGGTATCTACGACCTGCTGATCACATTATAAGTTATCCACGACAAAGAGGAAAGTCCCGCCGCGGCGTTGCTCTTTAAGAGTTGATATGTGCGTCCACTATTAATTCGCTAATGGTATATTTTTTTTCAGGCGGGGGTATGGTAACTTTTGCTGAGGACATGAGATATTGGAAGCGACGGAGGTGTAGAATGACCATGCAGATCAGCGGCAGGAATAAGCTTACCGGAACAGTCATACAGGTTACGCCAGGCATTGTCACCGGCGAGGTCGAAGTGGATATCGGAAACGGAAACAGAATTCTCGGTGTAATTACCAAGCGCTCGCTCGATGAAATGCAGATTAAGGAAGGCGACCAGGTTACCGCATTGATCAAGGCAACCTCGGTCATGTTTATCAAGTAACCCGGGCAACCCTGTCCCGGGCACCTGCTTGATAATCTGGTCCGCTTTCAAGTTTGTTAATTATTTCTTTTGCAAACCGGAAGGATAGAATCCCCGGTGATTATGACTAAAAAAAAGGTCACCCTGTCTGTCTAAGGTAGGGTGACTTAAATGAGGGTGGTAAGAGGAAAAGATAAAACCAGTTTTAATACCGCTAGTAAACCATCCGCCCCTCGATAAAGGCCTGCGTGCGTTCATCCCGGGGAGTTTTGAATATTTTCGATGTCTCTCCGGTTTCCACAACCCGACCGTCGTAAAGAAAAACCACTTCATCGGTCAACCGGCGGGCCTGAAATATGTTGTGTGTGACCATGATTATGGTTACTTCCATTGATTGTTTTAGCTGAAGGATCATCTTCTCCATCAACTCGACATTGGCCGGATCGAGGTTTGCCGTCGGTTCATCCAGAAGCAATAATTTCGGTTTGAAGGCCACCGCCCGGGCCAGGGCCACACGCTGCGCCTCGCCGCCCGAAAGCGTCCCCGCATGGCGCTCCCTCAGGTGGGAAAGGCCGGTCTGTTCCAGTATGACGGCAACTCTTTGTTTGATCTCTTCCCGGCTGAAACACCGCGTTCTCAATCCGTATGCAATATTCTCCCTGACCGTGGTGCTGAACAGAAGCGGTTTCTGGAAAACCAGGGTCATCTGCCTCTGCAAGGATAAGTGGGCCGGACCGTTGGAAGGGATCGGGCGGCCCTCGAAGCATATTATCCCCCGATCGGGTTCTGTCAGAAGATTGATTATCCGGAGCAGGGTTGTTTTGCCGGCGCCGCTGGGACCGATGATCCCGTAAATCTTGCCGCGGAAAAAAGTTAGGGATCCAATATTGAGAACCTCCCGCTCGTAGCTTTTCGCCAGGTTTTTCAGTTCAAGGATGGTGCTGCCGGTGTGGTTAGAAATGGGCCTGCCCCCCCCTCTGAAAACGATAGAGAAAGGTATTGACCAGGAAGGATAGCAGCAGAAGGATCAGCCCCAGGCCGATAGCATATTCATAATTTCCCTTCCTCGTTTCCAAAACTATCGCCGTTGTCATCACCCGGGTATGCCCCTCGATATTACCTCCAACCATCATCACCGCCCCCACCTCGGCGATTACCCGGCCGAAACCGGTGACCACCGCGCCCAAAAGGGCAATCCGCGATTCCCGGACCACGGTCCAGGCTCGAAGCAGCGGCCCTGCACCGAGGGAGCGGGCGGTCTCCTCTACATCTTTGCCCCTGCTTCTCACCCCGACCATGGTCAATCCGGTGACGATGGGGCAGGCCAGGGTGACCTGGGCAATGATCATGGCTGTGGAGGAATAAAGCAACCCCAGCACTCCCAGCGGTCCCATGCGGGAAAGGAGCAGGTAGATCAACAACCCCGCCACCACCGGCGGAAGGCCCATCAGGGTGTAAATGACCTTGTTGACCAGGGCGGTTTTCTTCTCGGGCTTCAAGCCCAGCCAGGTCCCCAACGGAACACCCAGCAGGGTGGAGATAATGATGGCCGCCCCGGATACCTGAAGGGATAGAAGGACTATTTTCATGAGCTCCGGATCGAGCCTGATGATCAGTGTAAAGGCCTCCAGAATCCCTTCAATTAACCGGGGCATTTTTTCACTCCTTACTGCAACCGTAGATCTCCGAATATTCTATGTTATGTTAGCTAATCCTCCAGCCCGTAGCCGGGGAAGAAAAGGGTTTCCCCTTCTTTTTTATAGCCGCCGATCAGATCCTGGCCTTTGTCTGATGTCAGAAAATCAATATACTTTTTCGCCAGGTCATATTTCACGTGGTCATGCTTTTCCGGATTGACCGCCATAACCCCGTACTGGTTAAAGAGAGCGGGATCGCCTTCATAGATAATAACCAGCTCGAGGTCTTTCTTCAATGAGACATAGGTGCCGCGGTCGGTGATGCAGTAAGCTTCTTTCTCGTGGGCCATGCGCAGGGTGTCGCCCATGCCCGATCCGGCGGAGAGGTACCATTCCTGGCCTTCGGTATCAACTTCCGCCGCCTCCCATAGCCTCATCTCCAAGCGGTGCGTTCCGGAATCATCGCCCCGGGAAATAAATTCGGTCTCCCCGGCGGCGATCTTCTGCAGGGCTTCAAGGGCGCTACCCGCCTCTTTCACTCCGGAAGGATCGACTTCCGGACCTACGATAATAAAATCATTGTACATCACATCGACACGGTCGACAAAGTAACCTTCTTCAACCAGCTCCAGCTCCGACATGCGGTCATGGACCAGCAGCACGTCGGCATCGCCGTTCTTGCCGGTCTCAAGAGCTGCACCGGTCCCCTGCGAGACAACCTTCACTTCGATCCCGGTCTCATCTTTGAAGATCGGATTCAAGTAGTCGAGCAGGCCGGAATCGTATGTGCTGGTGGTTGTAGCCAGGATAATTTCACCGCCGGCAAGTTCGTCCCCATTTCCATTCTCATCGCCGTTGCCATTCCCCTCAGGCTCGGCAGGTGTACATCCGATCGTCAACAGCGCAGTAACCAGAACCAAGGCCATTAGCAAGCCAAGAACATGGATAATATTCTTTTTATTGAACAAATCCCTCATCTACCTTTCTTTAAATTCGTTTCCAGGGCGCATGCCCGGCCCCCGCTGAAAACCATCAAAGATCAGCATGTTATTACGGCCCTCAACCACCTCCTGAAAATAAAAAATCACCGCATCCCATAGTGGAGTCGGTGAAATCAATGTAGCTGTTCAACCTTCTTTCCACTCTGGGAGGCATAACCGTTTCCAGTTATACCCTGACGTCTGCGGCCCATGGCGTGGCTTTAGAAGCCGCAGATCGAAGGCCAAGAAAATACCTGCGTTAACCGGAGCCTGTCCACCACCCCGGCGTCCTGCCGTCTGTTCTGTATGCATTCACTTTTGAAGTAATTATATAGCAGCAGGGGAATATGATCAAGTATTGGCTGCAGAGCATTCTAAAATAAATCTGTAAAGCTCGTTGGCCGCCCGG
>CAYFRE010000042.1:0-15200 GCA_964345455.1 uncultured Syntrophomonadaceae bacterium
CCTGCAGCCCAGGTCGGGGAGCGGGGCACCCGGAGAAGGTTCGCCTGGCCGGTGGCCGGCGGCGGCAGGATTCCCCAGCGATTCCATGCCGGGCACAGGGGTATAGATATCGGTGCGCCGCTGAATACTTCCATCCTCGCTGCAGAAAGCGGGGTGGTGGTCATCTCGGGATGGGGCCGGTCCCAGGGAAACTATATTGTAATTAATCACGGCAGCTATTACACGCTCTACCTGCATAACAACACCAACCTGGTTTCCGCCGGGCAGAGAGTTTCCCGCGGGCAGACCATCGCCCGCCTTGGTTCAACCGGAAACTCTACCGGGCCGCACCTGCACTTTGAAATTCGCCGCAGCACCGGTTCCCGCTGGGGTGGATGGAATACTCACCCGGCCCTAAACCCGCTGCAGTTTTTCCGATAGTCCAAACCACAGGTCTTTGAAGCCGAGCCGCTCCCATCGCTGCGAGCGGCTTTTTCATTTTGCCCGGCAGCTGCCCGTCGCTGCCCGGCCCATCAGGCTCCAAAAGAGCTGCTTCCACACCAGTTATTTTTTTCATGCAGCATATATTTTTGTTGACAAACCAATTTTCTTATTGTATTATTGTGTTAAACACTTAATACAATAATACAAAGGGGTGATGCAATGTCCTGGGAGTTGAGTTCGGATCGCCCTATCTATGCCCAGTTGATTGAACAGATCGAGCTGAAGATCTGTGCCGGGGTATATCCGCTCGGCTCAAAGCTGCCTCCGGTTCGAGAGCTGGCCCGGGAAGCCTCGGTTAACCCGAATACCATGCAGCGGGCCCTGGCCAGGCTGGAAGATGACGGTTTGTTGTATGCCCACCGCACCAGCGGCAGATTCGTCACCGAGGATGAAAAAATGGTGATGCAGGTCAAGAACAGGCTGGTCCGGGAACATACCCGGGAATTTCTGGACAAGATGCTGCGGCTGGGATTTGATCATGAAGAGATCCTGGCGGCCGTATCAACGATAATGGAGGAGAAGAAAAAATGAGCAACGCGATCCTGGAGTGCAGGAATCTTACAAAAACCTTCGACGCTGTCGCTGCCGTTAACAATGTAACCCTGAGTATTCCGCGCGGGTGTATTGTCGGACTCCTGGGCCCCAACGCCAGCGGCAAGAGCACCTTTCTCAAGCTCTGCAACGAGCTTCTCACGCCAACCGGGGGAGAAATATTTGTCGCGGGCCATAAACCCGGTGTGGAAACCAAGAAGCTGGTTTCATATCTTCCGGAAAAATCATACTTGAATGACTGGATGAAGGTCTCCGATATCATTGAGTTTTTTGTGGATTTTTATCCCGATTTCAACAAAGAGAAAGCTTATGACATGCTTCAAAAGCTCAATTTAAACCCGAAGGACCGCCTCAAGACAATGTCCAGGGGAACCAAGGAAAAGGTCCAGCTGATTCTGGTCATGAGCCGCGAAGCGCAGCTCTACCTGCTCGATGAACCTATCGGCGGTGTTGATCCGGCCGCCCGCGATTATATTCTCAACATCATCCTGGATAATTATGATCAAGAGGCCACCATCATCCTTTCCACGCACCTGATCGCCGATATCGAGAAGATCCTGGAACAGATTATTTTTCTCAAGGAAGGCCGCGTGGTTCTTGACAAGACCGTGGACGAGATCCGTGAAGAAAGCGGAAAATCGGTAGATTCGCTGTTCAGGGAGGTATTTAGATGCTGAGAAAACTTTTAAAGTATGAATTCAGGGCTACCGCGCGCCTGTTCCTGCCCCTCTACCTGGCCTTGATCGTCTTTGCCTTGATTAACAGGTTTATCAGCCCCTTCAAGATGCTGCAGTCGTCGACCTATTTTCTCGATCTTCAGGCAATAATCGGCCTGCTGGTGATGATGGCCTATTTTGCCTTGATCATCGGCGTTATTGTCATGACCGTGCTGATCATGATCCAGAGGTTCTACAAGAGCCTGCTGGGAGACGAGGGCTACCTGATGTTCACCCTTCCGGTGCATCCCTGGCAGCACATTGTCAGCAAGCTGATTGCGGCCATGGTATGGACCATGGCAAGTTTTTCTGTCACTATGGGATCTATTGTCATCATTTCCGGGGTAACTGAATTATGGCGGCCGCTGATGGAGGCGGTGAACGCTTTCAGAGAGTTCTTCGGGGTATCCGGCTTCTTTGTATTGCCCGCCGCCGCCCTGGTTTCCCTGGTCTCAGGCATCCTGATGATCTACGCGGCTATCGCCCTGGGCCACCTCTTTCCCAGGCATAAGCTCCTGGCCTCATTTGCCATGTACTGCGCCCTCCATGTTGTTTCGCAGGTTATAACGCTCATGATAATTATGCTGATGGCACCGGTCTTCTATCAGATTCTGGGAGATGTAACCGAACCTACGGCGCTTGTGATAAACCTGGGCATTTTCACGTTGTCGCTTCCCACCCTCATCCTGGCGATCGGGTATTTCATCTTGAACGATATGATTTTGAAGAGAAGACTTAACCTGGAGTAAAGAAGCGCATTATCGTAAAACTTGCAGGGGCTGCCCCATGGGCAGCCCAAACCTGTTCCCGGATACCACATAACCATGCGCAGTAAACATTTGGGTCTAGTTTAACCGCTGTCGAGGCAGGCCTCGCCCCAAACCCGGATTGCTTGTGTTAATGTTGGCGCAAAGAAATAGCCTCCATTTGATTATTAAAAATAAAACGCTTGACAAACGCAGATTACACGTGTAAGATGGACCTGTAGATTACACGTGTAATATATAGGGTGGCCTACGCATTAGCATTACACAAAAGGAAGCAGGAAAACCATCCCCCTGTTTCCGAGGAGGCGTGTCCATGTCCGAACTGCCGCAGATATCTGAAGCTGAATGGCGCGTAATGGAGGTGCTCTGGTCGGCGCATCCCGTTGACGCGAATGAAGTGATCAAACAACTGGCGCCGCAAACAGGCTGGAACCCGAAAACGATCCGGACCCTGCTCACCCGGCTGGTTAAAAAGGGAGCGGCAGGGGTCGATAGAAGCGGCCGGCTCTACCGCTACTTCCCCCTGGTCCGGAAAGAAGAATGCGCCAGGGCGGAAAGAAGCTCTTTCCTGAAACGGGTCTACGGCGGCTCGATGAAGCTGATGCTGGCCCATTACCTGGAAGAAGAGACTCTGAGCGGTGAACAGATTGCGGAGCTGAAACGGATCCTGGAGGAAAAAGATGAAAGCGGGGGGGATCACCGGTGACCTTTTCGGCGCTCTTTGAATGGGTTTTACAGGCCTCAATTTCGGCGGCCCTTCTGGTTCCGGTAATCCTGTTACTTAAACGGCTGCTGAAAGAGAAGATGGATGCGCGGTGGCATTACTGCGTCTGGCTGCTGCTGGTGGCCCGCCTGCTTATGCCCTTCGCTCCTGAAAGCGCGTTGAGCGTATTCAACGCCGTCCCGGTTCAAAAAATAGTGGTTTTGGCAAACAGAGGCTCTGCCGGCAGTTACGATCCGCTGCCGGCCCCCCCCAACCAGGGCAATCTTTATGAACCGGGGCCCGGCCAATCCGCCGGTGAGCCGCCGGAGAGCACGGTTCCCGGGCCGGCGGAACCTGCAGGCGGTCCACCGGCAGGGGAGCACACTGGGGGAGCCCAACCTGCAGGAGATCAAAGCACAGGCGGTGAAACCGGCGGCAAAGCCTCCACCGGGAGCGGCGCTGCCGCCGCCGGCATTTTACGCATGATCTGGCTCGGCGGCGCGGCGGCCCTGGCTCTATATTTGCTCTTCTTGAACGGCAAGCTGTGGCTGAAATACCGGAAAGCCGCTCTTTCCCCGGATCCATACCTCGCCGCGGTGGTGGCTGAATGCAAACGGGAGCTTGGGGTAAAAAGAAACCCGGCGGTGATCGTCTGTTCTGAAATAAAATCGCCGGCCCTCTATGGATTCTTGCGGCCGAAGCTGCTCCTGCCCGCGGGGCTGGCGGGTAATCTTGAGCGCGCTGAGCTGCGCTGTATTCTCTTGCACGAGCTGGCCCACCTGAAGCGGGCGGATATCGCCGTTTACTGGCTGACCGGCCTCCTGCAGGCGCTGCACTGGTTCAACCCGCTGGTCTGGCACGCCTTCTACCGCATGCGCCAGGACGCTGAAGCGGCCTGCGACGCCCTGGTGCTTTCCCGCTTCAGCCGGGCGGAGCGCATCAGGTACGGCCGGACGATGATCAAGCTGGCCGCAACAGGCGGTGGAACCCGCCCGGTGCCGCTCCCGGGGCTGGCGGGTATTGTCGAGGAAGAATCGCAAATCAAAAGGAGGATTACCATGATTTCCCGTTTCAAGAAAAGCTCAATTGCCCTGACGATAGCGGGAGTGATCTTGCTAACGGGCCTGGCCGTTTTCTTTCTTACCAATGCGAGGTCCGATAATGCAATGCCCGGCGGCCTGGGGACCCCCGCCAAAATGATCATTTACCGCGGCGAAACGGCCCTGCCGGTTGACCGGGACTCGGACGGTTTTGCGGAGCTCTGGGAAGCCGCCGGGGCGGCGGTGCAAAGCGGCGCCTTTGATGCCGCCGCTGCTCCGGAATTATCTGAAATCGAAGAATATATGATCGCAAACAGCGTTGCCGCCGGCCTGGAGATTATCTACGATGAGCCCCTGGAGCTAAATTTTGCCGAAAAAAGAATCGTGCGCCGCCTGTTTATTGACCTGGATAACGCTTATTTCTTCATCTGGGAGGCAAACGACGGCAGCTACGGTTCGGATGCATTCCCCCTGGCGAAGATCGGGGAGCTGCGGGCGGCTCTGGAAAGTGTTTCTTCTTCTGCCACCTTCAGCGTAACGGTTGAGGCGGACCCCGCAGCAGGCGGGCAGGTGAAAGGCGGCGGCAGATACAGAGGAGGCGAAGAAATAATCGTTGAAGCAATACCCGCGGAGGGGTATCTATTTGCCGGTTGGAAGGTGGACGGAGAGTCCACCGTAAGTCATGACAAGAAGTTTAAGTGTATCTTCGGTTTTAATGCCTTATCCAATTCAGAATTAACAATATTTAAAGAAGACACAAATCTGGTCGCAGTTTTTGAAAAAATAGAAGGAACACACTTTGACAGGTGGAGTTTTGATTTCGAAACATGGGATATCATCCCCAGGTTGTCGCCGGACGGGCAGCGCCTGCTTGGGTTAAGAGGCAGCGATTTGTTGCTCTATAAATTTCCCGACCAAGCTTTACTCAACACCTTTACCGCCGGCGATCAATGCCAGGTCAAGGAATTTCACTGGCATCCGCGGGGAGATGCCTTTGCTTATTTTGAAGAATCCGCACAAAAGGTGCACCTGTACCTGGTGAAGCTGAATGGTGAAAGGAAGAAAATTATCAGCTTTGATCAAGCCAAACACGGGCCTTCAACAATTTCTCTTGAAGGATTAAGTTGCCGGGTAGGATGGATGGCCTGGGCCCTGCAGGGCGAAGCCGTTGCCGTTCAAACCAGGTCCGATGAAGCGCTCCGTTTTTACCTGGTGGATCTAAACGGTAAGATATTGCTTGAAGAAAAAATTACGGAACCGCTAACCTTTATGCAAAGCCCACTCGCCTCCAACGACGGCCGGCAGATTGCTTTTAGCCTCTTCGGGCCATCCGGGGAGAACCTGTGGCTATGGGACTTGAGGAATGGCCATTTGCGTCAAATTACCGAAGAAAACGAGGGCGATTATCCCTTTCACTGGGTGGATAACCATACCTTGATGATCGAAGTGGGCGCCATAGGCACAGGGGGCGGTAGTATCAATGGCCTGGCCATTGTGGACCTGAATACGGGAAGCCGCCGCATGGTCGACTACCAAACCGGCCGGATGAACCTGGCACGCAGCATTTCCCCGGGGGGAAAACAGCTTATGGGCGGTTCCTGCACCCATGAGGGAGACAATGTGATTTATGTGCTGAACCTGGAAAACGGGCGGCGGGAAGTGATCCGGCAGGGGCACGGCCTGGAACTGGATCAGGTTCTGTGGCAGACAGAAAAGATGGCTCTAATGGCCGTATCTCAATGCAAGGATGAAAGTTATGACATCAGCTCTATACAACAGTATATCAGGGGTCGCGAATGCGTTCCCCTGGTGGAAAGGCAGAGGTGCCTGCAGATCCTCGATGCCCGGGATGGCATCCTGCATTACCTCGAATCCAATGAAACTGGCTCTCACTGGATCTGGAAAACAGGGAGTATGTAGCTGAACTCCGGGGGCGAGGCATGCCTCGCCCCAACCGGAAGAGGGATACCGGCACCCCCATCGCGAATATATACACTAGTGAAAATATTGCGATGACGGGGGAGGATATGATGAACGGAAGCGAATATATCGCCGGCTTGAAAAAGCTCAGGAGAAAGGTCTATATCCAGGGTGAACTTGCCGCCGCGCCCATGGAGCACCCCCTGGTCCGCCCGAGCGCCGCTGCCGTGGCCCGGACCTATGAACTGCAGGGGCAGCCCGAATATGAAGAGCTGATCTATGCGCAATCACATCTTAGCGGCCGCCGGATCAACCGCTTCACCCATATTCACCGCTCGGCGGATGACCTGGTGAAGAAGGTGAAGCTGCAGCGTCTCCTGGGGCAGGAGACGGGAACCTGCTTTCAGCGCTGCGTGGGCCTCGACGCGCTGAACGCGCTGGAGATCACCACCTTCGAGATGGAGCGCGACCTGGGCACCCCTTACCATCAAAGGTTCAACCGCTTCCTGCAGCAGGTGCAGGATGAGAACGCGGTCTGCGACGGGGCCATGACCGATCCCAAGGGGGACCGCGGCAGGCGCCCCCACGAGCAGGCCGACCCGGATCTCTACCTGCGGGTGGTCGCGGAAAACCGCGAGGGGATCACCGTGCGGGGGGCAAAAGCCCACCAGACCGGGGCGCTGAACTCGCACTACATCATCGTCATGCCGACACTGGCCATGAAAGAAGAGGACCGTGATTACGCTCTCTCTTTTGCCGTGGAGGCGGATGCTCCCGGGATCATCTACATTCTGGGCCGCCAGCCCTCGGATACCCGGAAGATGGAATCTCATCCGGCCGACAGGGGCAACCTTTACTACGGCGGGCAGGAATGCCTGATCATATTTGACGACCTTTTTGTCCCCTGGGAAAGGGTCTTCATGTGCCGGGAGCACCGCTACTCCGGGCGCCTGGTCGAGCGCTTTGCCGGCTATCACCGCCAGAGCTACGGCGGCTGCAAGGTCGGGGTGGGCGATGTCCTGATCGGCGCGGCTGCGGGGCTGGCCGAATACCAGGGTGTCGCCAAAGCCTCGCATATCCGGGATAAGCTGGTGGAGATGATTCACCTCAACGAGACGCTCTTCTGCTGCGGCGTCGCCTGCTCCGCCCAGGGGAGTGCCGCCGCCTCGGGGACCTACCTGATTGACCTGCTCCTGGCCAATGTCTGCAAGCTCAACGTGACCCGCTTCCCTTACGAGATCGCCAGGCTGGCCGAGGATATCGCCGGGGGGCTGCTCGCCACCCTGCCATCCCTGGCGGACCTGGAGCATGAGGAGATCGGGCCGCTGCTGAAGAAGTATCTCCAGGGTGTCGCCGGGGTCGATATCGGCTGCCGGCTGAAGATGCTGCGCCTCCTGGAGAACTTCACCCTCGGCCCGGCGGCGGCAGCCTATCTCACCGAGTCGATGCACGGCGCCGGCTCGCCGCAGGCGCAGCGGGTGGTTATCGCCAGGCAGGCGGATCTGGACCACAAGAAAAGGCTGGCCCTGAAACTGGCCGGGATCGGGGACGAGGAGAAGGACTGAAACGATGCCCTACCGGCAACTGGGCCGAACAGCCTCCTCATTTCCGACTTCTGGCCTCCAACCTCCAACAGGACGGGCATAACAACCCCGCAAAATGAAAAAGATAAAGGCGACCACCAGTTTACCTGTTCCTGCAGGAAAAGAACTCAAATAGGAGGACCAGCCATGGCAGAAACCATAGTCGGAGAAAAAGAGCACCAGCGCGATGCCGGCGGTCTTACAGACTTCAGGCATCTCCTTTCACCAGGACGGATTGGTAATATGACCGTGCGCAACCGCATGGTCATGCCCCCGATGGGCACGAACTACGCTTCGGACGACGGCTTCGTCACCGAGCGGCTCGTCCGCTACTATGAAGCGCGCGCCGAAGGAGGCACCGGAATGATCATCGTTGAGGTCTCCGCGGTGGCCCCCGAAGGAAAGGCCATCTCGCACCAGATCGGTATCTGGGCCGATAAATTTATCCCCGGGCTGCGTTACCTGGCCGAATCAATCCGGAAGCACGGAGCCAGGGCGGTCATCCAGCTGCATCATGCCGGCCGGCAAACCACGGTGCAAACGACCGGTTACCAGCCGGTGGCCCCCTCGGAGATCCCCTGTCCAATCTGCCGGGATACGCCCCGCGCTCTGACCGTCGATGAGATCAAAGGACTTGTCGAGGCCTTCGGGCACGCCGCCCGCCGCGCCCGCGAAGCGGGCTTTGACGCCGTCGAAATTCACGGGACCCACGGCTACCTGATCAACCAGTTTCTCTCGCCCTACAGCAACCGGCGTAACGACGAATACGGCGGCTCTCCCGAAGCCCGCCGCCGTTTCCCCATGGAGGTTTACGATGCCGTCCGCACCGCCGCGGGCGAAGATTTCCCGGTGCTCTTCCGGATGAATGCCAATGAAGGCGTGGAGGGGGGGATCACTCCTGAAGAAGGACGCGATTTTGCCAGGCTCCTGGAGAAGGCCGGCGTCGACGCGCTCCATGTCTCCGGAGGCGTCTACGGGTCGCCGCTGCCGATCATTGCCACCATGTATGAGCCGGCCCTGCCCCTGGCCGGTTACGCCGCCGATATCAAGGCCGAAGTGAGCATCCCCGTTATCGCGGTGGGCAAGATCCATGATCCCGAAACCGGGGAGCGGCTTATCGCCGATGCTGAGGCCGATTTTGTCTCTCTCGGCCGGGCGTTGATCACCGATTCACATTTCGCCAGGAAAGTCGAGCTCGGCCAGATCAAAAACATCCGCAAATGCATCGAATGCAACCAGCTTTGCGTTGATCCGCTGCTGATTTACGATCAACCGGTCGGCTGTATCTACAATGCCCGGGCCGGCAAGGAGCATGAGTTCCCCTTTGTCAAAACCCGCCGCAGCAGAAGGGTTGTCGTTGTCGGCGGCGGCCCGGGAGGGCTGGAGGCGGCCCGCGTCGCCCGGGAGAGAGGACACCGGGTGATCCTCTTCGAGCGCTCCGGCGAGCTGGGCGGACAGGGCCGCCTGGCCCGGAAGGCGCCCCATAAAGAGCGCTTCGGTGAAATCCTGCGCTAGCTGATCTACCGCATCGAGGCGCTCGATGTGGATATCCGCCTGAACAGCGCCGCCACCGAAGATAGGGTCATGCGTGAAAAACCGGATGCCGTGATCCTGGCCACAGGGGCGGTGCCGGTAATTCCGGCCCTGACCGGCATCGATCCCCGGCATGCCATCACCGCCTGGGATGTGCTGGAGGAGAAGGTGCACCCCGGCAGGTTTGTGGCCATAATCGGCGGCGGGCTGGTCGGCTGCGAGACCGCGGCCTATCTTGCCGAACAGGACCGGCGCGTGATCATCCTGGAGATGCAGGATGAACTGGCACCCGACCAGAGTCCATCCCTGCGCGGCGAGCTGCTGCAACGGCTGCTCGAGAACCCGGCTGTCGAGATCCGGACAAATACGGAGGTTCTCTCTATTGGCGAACGTTCAATTACCGCTCGTAGCAACGGTCAAGAGTCGGCGATCGAAGACCTGGACACGATCGTTATCGCCGCCGGCGCCCAGCCGTACAACCCGCTTGAGGGGATGCTCAAACCCTTGCTCAACGAAGTTTATGCTGTCGGCGACTGCGATCGCCCCCGCAAGGCCGCAGAGGCGATCCACGAAGCCTTTCATGTCGCCTACCGCCTCTAATTAGTTGATTTGGTGCCAGGCACCAAATCAACTAACTTCAACCCCGCACCAGCGGGGTTTTTTTGACGAAACCGCCTCCCCCGATCTATAATTAAAGGCGGCCCCGGCACGGAGGGGCTATCTTTGATCTGAATTGCCGAAAGAGGTGTTCATCAATTGTACCTGCTGGTTTTGGTCCTGAACCGGGTCGAATTGCTGGAACAGGTGCTGGAAAGCCTGGCCCGGGCCGGCATCCCCGGAGCGACGATTATCGATTCGACGGGGATGGGGCGGACGCTGGCCCAGACAGATCACGACGATGTATCGGTTCTGGCCGGCCTGCGCTCGATCTTCCAATACAGCCGGCCCCAGAACAAGACTGTTTTTTCCGTGGTGGAGACGGGGGAAAAACTGGAGCGGGCCCTCGCCGCGGTGAAAGATGTGCTCGGGGATATGTCCCGTCCCGGAGTCGGAATCCTCTTCAGCCTGAAACTTGCCGATGCAATCGGCCTTGCTGAAGAAGAAATTTAGCAAAGAAGGAAGATAAGTGCCAGAAGTTTATCAGAAAACACTAGTATTAGCTATCATTATTTTAGGCGGCTACTTGTTGGGCCGTATATTCCGCCGGTTCAAGCTGCCCATGGTTGTTGGTTACCTGGTTGCCGGAATGATCCTCGGTCCTTCCCTGGGCGGGATCGTCTCCCTAAAGATGAACCAGGCGCTCGAACTGATCAAGATTCTCGGATTGGGGATGATCGCCATCTTGATCGGCGGCGAGCTCGAAATAAAAAAAATCAAACACCTCGGCCGGGCCATACTCGGCATCACCGTGGTCCAGGTTCTGGGGGCATTTACCGCGGTCTTTCTGGCGGCATTCTTCATCCTGAAGCTGCCCCTGACGATATCGCTGCTCCTGGGGGCCCTGGCTACCGCCACAGCGCCGGCTTCACCGGTATCGGTGATCCGCGAGCACAATGCCCGCGGCCCTTTTACCACCACCCTGCTCGGCGTGGTGGCACTCGATGACGCCGTCTGCATCATCTTCTTCGGGATTGTCTCCGCGGTGGTGGCGATCATCTTGCAGGGAGAAGTTGTTGGCCTGGGGGCGATTTTCTATTCACTGCTTGAGGTGGCTGAATCGGCGCTTCTTGGCGCAGCCAGCGGGATCTTGCTGACCCTGCTCCTGTCCCGGCTGACCAACCGCAGTCACAAGGTCACCGTCCTCGTGGGGATCATCCTTCTGAACAGCGGGCTGGCCTATGCCTGGCAGCTTTCACCGCTGCTGGTGAACATGTTCTGCGGATTTGTTGTGGCCAACATATACCAGAAACCGGCCGAGCTGAATTTTCTGCAAGATATCGAGATGCCGGTACTGGTGATCTTCTTTACCCTGGCTGGAGCCAGCCTGCAGTTTGATATTCTCATTGAAAACTGGCTTTGGGCCGCCGTATATATCATCGCCCGGGGTATCGGAAAGGTAGGCGGCGCCTTCCTGGGCGCCTATCTCTCCGGGGCCGAGAAAGTGGTGCAGAAGTATCTCGGCTTTGCCATGCTTTCCAAGGCCGGCGTGACCATCGGTTTGCTGATGCTGGTGCAGGCTCACTTTCCAGCCCTGGCGCCGACTATCGCCGCGATCGAGCTGGCCGCTGTTGCTGTCTGCGAGCTGATCGGCCCCCTGGGAACCCGCTATGCCCTGATCTCATCGGGCGAAGCCAAAGTGAATTGATCCAGGTGCCGGGCACCTTAATTCACTAATCGGGAACGAGAGGGAGAAAACATGTCCCTATTGACGCTTTCTGAAATATGCAAGTCGTTCGGGGTGCAGGATGTCCTGGAGGATGTCTCGCTGCAGCTGCAGCCGGGTGACAAGGCGGGTCTGATCGGGCCGAACGGGGCGGGGAAGAGCACCCTGCTGCAGATTATCGCCGGGCTGCTGGAACATGACGGCGGGACGGTCGGCCTGGCCCGGGGGACGGAGGTGGGCTACCTGCCGCAGGAACCGGGCCGGGAGGTCCGGGGGACCTTGCGGCGCCGGCTTGAAAGCCCCTTTCGCCGGCTGATCGAGCTTAAGGAAAAGATCGCCTCACTGGAGCAGGCGATCGCCGCCCGGGCCCGTTCCGCGGATGCGGATCTGGACCGGCTTCTGGCGCGCTACGGTGACTCCGCCCGCCGCTTTGAAGATGAAGGCGGCTACCTCATGGAAAGTCGCATCAGCACGGTCGCCGCAGGGCTCGGCTTCTCCCCGGAGGACCTGGATCGCGACATGGCGCATTTCAGCGGCGGTGAGAAGACCAGGGCCAACCTGGCGGCGCTGCTGCTCCGCGATCCCGATCTGCTCCTGCTGGACGAGCCCACCAACTATCTCGACTTCGAGGGGTTGGCCTGGCTGGAGAGATACCTGTCCGATTCCCGCTCCACCATGCTGATAGTCTCACACGATCGCTATTTCCTCGACCGGGTCGTCTCTCAGATCTTCGCTCTGGAGGGGCTCAGGCTCTACAGCTACCGCGGCAATTACAGCGACTACCGAGATAAACAGGCCGCGGCCAGAAAAAGCCGTGAACGCGCCTACCGGGAACAGCAGCAGCTGATCGCGCATACCGGGAGGCTGATCCGCGAATCGAAGGCAGACCGCCGTTCCAAGCGCCAGGCCCGCAGCCGCCAGAAAATGCTGGACCGGCTGGAGCTGCTGGAGAGGCCCCCGGAAGAAGAAAGCTTTCGTCTGAATTTTGATTATGCCGGGCGCAGCGGGCGGCAGGTGATTATCTTTGAACAGGTGAGCAAGTCTTTCGGCGAGAAGAGAATATTTGATGAGATTGATTTTGAGATCCTCTGGGGGGACCGCGTCGCCCTGATCGGTCCAAACGGCTCCGGCAAGAGCACCCTGCTGAAGATGATCGCCGGCGAAGAGCGGCCCGGCAGCGGGAGGATCCGGCTCGGCCCCGCGGTCAGCGTGGTCTATTTTGCCCAGGAGCAGGAGCAGCTCGATCCCGAACACACGGTGCTCGAGGAGATTACCGCCACCTCCGATCTCGACCTGAAACAGGCGCGCAACCACCTCGGCCGCTATCTTTTTCGCGGCGACGATGTTTTCAAGAAAGTGGCCTCCTTGAGCGGCGGCGAGAAGAGCCGCCTGGCCCTGGCCCGCCTGGCCCTGCGCAGCGGCAACTGCCTCATGATGGACGAGCCCACCAGCCACCTGGACCTGCCCGCCCTCGAAGAGCTGGAGACGGTGCTGCGCGGCTACCCGGGCACCCTGATCATTGTTTCCCACGACCGCTACTTTCTGCAAAACCTGGTCAACCGGGTCTGCGAACTGCGGCCGGGCTCTCTTGATATCTTCGAAGGAAGCTTCCAGGAGTATCTTGAAAGCAGGGAGAGCGGGCCTGCGCCCGCCTTAAACACCGGCAACGAAGAAGAAGCGGCCCGGAAGCGGCAAGCCCTGGCGGAGCAGCAACACCGGTGTCAGCGGGAGCGCCGCGCGCGGCAACTGCAGGAGGAGCAGCTTCGCCTGGAAGAGGAGATCCATGCCCGCCACGAAGAGATCCTTTCCAATCCAGATGACTACGGTGACTTCAACCGCCTGCGCGAGTTGAGCGAGAAGCTGACCGCCGCAAATGAGAGGCTGGCCGAGCTGCTCCATCTCTGGGAGCAGGTCAGCCGCCGCCTCGAACAGAACAAGCAGGATCCATAGCCTGACGCCTAAAACTTGAACCGGACTTTGCCCGGGGCTGCAAGCCGGAGGTACTCTTGAATACCGTCTTTGTAATAACCTGGTTCATGGGACTCCGTCCGGTTAATTTTTGATTATTTTTATAGAGGTAAGGACCGGATGTTCACTTTCCCCCCTGGGGATATAGGTAAAGGGCAAATATTATAATGTTCAGCTGCGGTTGTCAACAAAAAATCTTTCAAACTCATGCAACGCAGACACAACCTGTAGACTTTGCTTGAATCATACCTCCCCTTGATATACAATTGTGATGATTCCAAAACTTGTGAAAGGGGATGGGTGAAGAGATGGGTATCGCCACGGCGGAAGAGTACAGGGAACGGCTCTACCGGATGCGGAAAAACATCTACATGGGGGGAGAGGTGATTGGCAGGGATGATCCCCGTCTCAAGCCGGGGCTCGACCTGATTGCCGACAGCTTCGAAAGAGTCAACGACCCCGACTTGAAAGGCCTGATCACGGCAAAGTCTCATCTCACCGGGGAAGAGATTCACCGGCTCAACAATATCCACCGCAGTTCCGACGACCTGCTGAAGAAGCAGGAGTGCACCCGCATGCTCTGCCGGCAGGCCGGCGGCTGCATCCAGCGCTGCATGGGCATCGATGCCCTGAACGCCATCTCGGTGGTGACCAAAGACTGCGACGACAATAACGGCACCGGGTATTATCCCCGCTTTGTCGAGTTCATGAAATACTTCCAGAAAAACGACCTGGTCGGCAACTGCGCCCAGACCGACATCAAGGGCGACCGCGCGAAGCGGCCCTTCGAGCAGAGCGACCCCGACCTTTACCTGCGGGTGATCGAGAAGAAGAAAGACGGGATCGTGGTGCGGGGCTGCAAGGCGCACAACTCCAACGCCCCTTTCTCCGACGAGATCGTTGTTGTCCCGACCCGGCTGATGACCGGGCAGGATGCGGACTGGGCGGTGGCCTTCGCCATTCCCGCGGACACCCCGGGGATCAAGCAGGTGGTTCGCATCACCACGCCGCGTCCGCGCAAGCATATCCATACCGCGCACTTCTACGGGGTGGCCGATTCCACGACTATTTTTGACGATGTCTTTGTCCCCTGGGAGCGGGTCTTTCTCTGCGGAGAGACCTACTTCGCCAGCATCCTGGCGATGCTCTTTGCCACATACCATCGCCACAGCTATACCGGTTGCAAGCCGGCGATCACCGACCTGATCCTGGGCGCCTCCGCACTGGTGGCCGAGTATAACGGGGTGGGCGAGGCCTCTCATGTCAAGGATAAACTTTCCGATCTGATTGCCGTGGCCGAGCTGGTCTACGCCGCCGGCATCGCCGCTTCGGTGAAATCGACCGAAGCCGCTTCGGGCACGCATATCCCCAACATCATCTATACCAACGTGGGCCGCTACCATGCCGGGGTCAGCCTCTACCACGAGTACGAGACCCTCGCCGACCTGGCCGGGGGGCTGCCGGCGACCCTGCCGCTGGAAGATGATTTTTTCAGCCCCGAGACGCAGCCGCTTCTGGAGAAATACATGATGCGCAAGGACGGGGTCTCGGCGGAGAACCAGCACCGCCTCTTCCGCACCCTTTCCGATATGCTCTGCTCCGCTCATGCCGG
>CAYFRE010000043.1:0-11371 GCA_964345455.1 uncultured Syntrophomonadaceae bacterium
TGATTATTCATCGCATGGCCAACCGCCGCCTGGATGTTTTAAATGCAAATAGCCACCGGCTTCGTGTTGCCTGTGAGAAAGCGGTATGTTACAATTAAATAGTTATAATCCAGATGCGGCTATGGAGAGGAGGTTAACAGAAATGCACTCTTTTAGACGCCAGATATTTTTCTACCTGATTATTGCCCTGCTCTTTTTTGTGGCGATGAAGTTTATGTTTGATGCCGGGTCAGGTCCCGATAAGATCCAGTATAATGATTTTGTGGAGCAGGTTCAAAAAAACCGGGTAGAAAATGTTATTGTTTACGGCAACGAGATTGAGGCTGAACTGAAGGACGGCCGGACCGTGATTACGAGACGTCCGGATGATCACAACTTGACCGACCTCCTCCTGGAGAAAGATATTCCCTATGAAACCAATGCGCCGCGGGGCCCCAGCTGGTGGCAGACCGCGATCACCTATGCGATTCCCTTTTTGCTGCTCTTTGGACTCTTTTTTTTCTTTATGCAGCAAACCCAGGGCGGTGGCAACCGGGGGATGAACTTTGGTAAAAGCCGGGCCCGGCTCCACGAAGGTGACCGGAAGAGGGTTACGTTCGCCGATGTGGCCGGCGCAGACGAGGAGAAGGCCGAATTGGCCGAAGTGGTTGATTTTTTGGGGGATCCCCGCAAGTATATCGAGCTGGGAGCGCGTATCCCCAAGGGGATCCTGCTGGTCGGACCGCCGGGAACCGGAAAAACGCTGCTGGCCCGGGCGGTGGCCGGGGAGGCGGGAGTGCCATTTTTCAGCATCAGCGGCTCCGACTTTGTAGAGATGTTTGTGGGAATTGGCGCGTCGCGGGTGCGAGATCTTTTTGAAAACGCTAAAAGAAACTCGCCCTGCATTGTATTCATCGACGAGATCGATGCGGTGGGACGGCAGCGCGGCGCCGGTCTCGGCGGGGGCCATGATGAACGGGAACAGACCTTGAACCAGCTCCTGGTGGAGATGGATGGGTTTGATGTGAACGAGGGGATCATCATACTGGCAGCGACAAACCGCCCCGATATTCTTGATCCGGCCCTGCTGCGTCCCGGGCGCTTTGACCGTGAAGTTGCCATCGGAGTGCCTGATGTTAAAGGGCGCGAGGAAATTTTAAAAGTGCATACCCGCAACAAGCCGCTGGCCGAAGATATTAACCTGCGGGATATTGCCCGGTCCACACCCGGATTTACCGGGGCCGACCTGGAAAACGTGGTCAATGAAGCTGCGCTGCTGACAGCGCGATCCGGCAGTAAGCGGGTCGGTAGAAAGGAGATCGAAGAGGCGGTTGAGCGGGTCATTGCCGGAACCCAGAAACGAAGCCGCGTGATCAGTGAATTTGAAAAGAAAATTGTTTCATTTCACGAAGCAGGTCATGCCCTGGTCGGCTACCTGCTGCCTCATACCGACCCGGTGCATAAGGTCTCGATTATCCCGCGTGGGCGCGCCGGCGGCTACACGCTCATGTTTCCTGAAGAGGATCGCTACTTCATGACCCGATCTGAACTTCTGGATCGTGTTACCACCCTGCTGGCCGGAAGGGTGGCGGAGAAGTTGGTTCTGGACGAGATCAGCACGGGAGCGCAGAATGATCTGGAGCGGGCCACCTCCATAGTCCGCCAGATGATCATGGAGTACGGCATGAGCGATTCGCTGGGCCCGATTACCCTTGGGCACAAGCAGGACCAGGTCTTCCTGGGGCGGGATATCGGCCGCGACCGTGATTACAGTGAAGAGATCGCCAAGGCGATCGATCATGAAATACGCCGGACCGTCGATCAGTGCTACGACCGGGCCAAGGAGATACTGGAGGAAAACCGCGACAAGCTTGACCTGATCGCCGCGGCACTTCTGGAAAAAGAGACCCTCGATGCTGAAGAGGTTACCGGCCTTGTTGAAGGGAAAAGTCTTGCAGAGCTCGAGGTTGCCCGCCGCGAAAAAGAGAAGGCGGCTGCGGCCAGAGCTGAGGGCGCTGTACGCCCGGAACGGCGCGGTGAGAAAACGGCGCCGGGGAAGACCAAGGTACAGCCCTGCACTTCTTTCCAGCAGGGTGAACCTGCTGACAATCCGTCCAAAGAGCCTACCTCGTAAAGAACAGGGGCTGCCCTCCTGGGCAGCCCTTTTTATAGAGAAAAACAGGAGTACAGGAAGGCGGGTATGCCGGTGAGCGGAATTACAGAAATTGAAGGCATCAAGGTGGGTGTCTGTACCAATCCGGATGCGGCGACCGGGGTAACCGTGGTCCTGGTTGAAGAAGGAGCCCGCGCTGCGGTGGATGTGCGGGGCTCGGCACCCAGGGAGACCGACCTGCTGCGGCCCTCACGGCTCGTTGAGGAGGTCCAGGCGATTGTCCTGGCCGGCGGCAGCGCTTTCGGCCTTGATGCTGCGAGCGGGGTGATGCGCTACCTGGAAGAGCGGGGGCGGGGCTACATCAGCGGACCGCTGCGCGTCCCCATTGTCCCGGCGGCAATCCTGTTTGATCTGTTAATCGGCGACATGAATGTCCGCCCCGATGCTGAAATGGGCTACCGGGCCTGTCTGAACGCTTCAACAGGACCGGTGCCGGAGGGCTCGGTGGGGGCGGGAACCGGAGCCACGGTCGGCAAGGTCTACGGCCCGTTGCAGGCAGTTAAATCAGGTCAGGGGAGCGCCTCCTGCCGCTGCGGCAACCTCATTGTCGCCGCCCTGGTGGCGGTGAATGCTTTTGGTGACGTCTTTGACCGGGAGGGGAAGCTGCTTGCCGGCCCGCGCAGTCCGGAAACGGGCGTCATGGAGCGCACCGCCGGCCTGATGATGGGCTTGCGCGGTGACGATTTCCAGGGGAATACCACCCTCGGCGTGGTGGCGACAAACGGTTGCTTCTCCCGGGAAGCGCTATGCAAGATTGCCCAGATGGCCCATAACGGACTGGCCCGCTCGATCTGGCCTGTCAACACGATGTGGGATGGCGATATTATTTTCAGCCTCTCTGCAGGAGATGAAGAGGCCGATATCAGCCTCGCCGGAACTATGGCTGCGGAAGCGGTTTCCGGGGCAGTAGAAAGGGCTGTATTGACAGCCGAATCCTTGGCCGGCATCCCTTCGGTGAGAGATCTAAAAAATAAGTGAAATAATTAACTTGATGCAGGAATTAAACCGGATTTGTGGAATAGATCATACATAAAGCAGAGAAAGCGGGAGGTTAGGGCAAATTTATTTAAAATTTATTTAAGGAGGTATTTTTATGCCATTGGATCCGACTAAACATGCCGACTGGGAAATTGCCGAGGCGGCAGAGGCCACCATGAAAACGGTCCACCAGTTGGCGGAGGAGCTCGGTCTGGAGAAAGAAGAACTATTACCCCACGGCCATTATGTGGCCAAGGTTGATTACAAGAAAGTTTTGAATCGCTTAAAAGATAAGCCCGACGGTAAATACATCAATGTTACGGCGATCACCCCCACGCCGCTTGGCGAAGGGAAATCAACCACCACCATGGGCCTGGCCCAGGGGATGGGGAAGCGGGGCAAAAATGTGTTTGCCACGATTCGGCAGCCTTCCGGCGGGCCGACGATGAACGTGAAAGGTTCCGCCGCCGGCGGCGGATTGTCCCAGTGTATCCCCTTAACCCCGTTCTCTCTCGGTTTGACCGGTGATATCAATGCGATCATGAACGCGCATAACCTGGCCATGGTGGCGGTAACCTCGCGGCTGCAGCACGAATTCAACGCTACCGATGCTTTTATCAAGCGCAGAGGGTTGGAGCGTCTGAACATTGACCCGCGCAATGTGGAGATGAAATGGATCATCGACTTCTGCGCCCAGGCCCTGCGCAACATCACCATCGGCCTGGGAACCAAGAGGGACGGCTTCATGATGAACTCCGGTTTCGCCATTGCCGTTTCCTCCGAGGTTATGGCCATTCTGGCGATGGCCAAAGACCTGAAAGATATGCGCGAGCGGATGGGCCGCATCGTTGTAGCTTACGACAAGCGGGGCAATCCGATTACCACCGAAGACCTGGGCGTCGCCGGCGCGATGACCGCCTGGATGGTGGAAGCGATCAACCCGAACCTGCTACAGACACTCGAAGGGCAGCCCACCTTTGTCCATGCCGGTCCCTTTGCCAATATCGCCGTGGGCCAGTCCTCGATCATTGCCGACCGGGTGGCGCTGAAGCTTTCCGACTACGTCCTTACCGAATCGGGATTTGCCGCCGACATCGGTTTCGAGAAGTTCTGGAATATCAAGTGCCGTGAATCAGGCCTGACTCCGAATTGTGCGGTGATCGTGGCCACAATCCGTGCTCTCAAGTGCCACGGCGGGGCGCCGCTGCCGCTGCCCGGCCAGCCGCTGGATCCTGCCTACACTGAAGAGCACGTCGAGTGGGTGGAAAAGGGCTGCGAAAACCTGGTTCACCATATCAACACGGTGAAAAAGGCCGGGATCAACCCGGTGGTCTGCATCAACGCTTTCCATACCGATACCGACAATGAAATCAAGCTGGTCCGCCGCATCGCCGAAGCAGCCGGAGCCCGGGTAGCCCTCTCGAAGCACTGGCAGTACGGCGGCGAGGGAGCGCTCGAGCTGGCCGATGCGGTAGTTGACGCCTGCAATGAACCCAACAACTTCCGCTTCCTTTATGAACTGGAGACCCCGCTGCGCGAACGGATCGACCTGATTGCCAGGGAGGTCTACGGCGCCGACGGCGCGGAATACTCTCCGGTAGCCCTGGAGAAGGCAAAACGGATGGAGCAGGATCCCGCCCTGCAGAAGCTCGGCACCTGCATGGTCAAGACCCACCTCAGCCTCTCCGACGACCCCCTGATCAAGGGTGTGCCTAAAGGATGGAAGCTCTATATCAGGGATATCCTGACCTACGGCGGAGCCGGTTTCGTGGTTCCGGTAGCCGGGGCGATTTCGCTTATGCCCGGCACCGCAGCTAACCCGGCGTTCATGAACGTTGACGTTGACGTGGAAACCGGCAAGGTCAAGGGACTGTTCTAGACGGCATTGAATAAACCGGGCTCCGGCCCGGGTGAAGTTGGCGGGGTGGGCCCGGTCTGGCCCACCCCTAATTTTACTGCATGCTCTTGCAGGCTCACCCACTAAAAAGCTGCACATTCCGGTCTCTTTCGCTCTCCCCTTTGGAAAGGGGGGCTGGGGGGATTATAAAACTGAACATATTTGGTTGGCATGGCCCCGGGCATGAACTACTGCCGGTGGGCTGCAGGCAAGGGATACCAGGATGCCCGGTATAGCTGAACATCCACTGCGGGAGGGCGCTCTTCGAGTAATCGGCTCACGTTCTTCCCGGTACCGGGGATCTCGAGGTCCGGAGCAATGACCGAGAGCGGCTGCAGGACGAAATCGCGCTCGGCCAGTCGTGGATGGGGCAGCTCCAGGGCGGGGGTGCGCATGATCACGTTTCCGTAGGTGAGCAGGTCCAGATCGATTATCCGCGGTCCCCAGCGCTCCAGGCGCTTTCGTCCCAAAGCAGTTTCGATCACCTGCATCCGGCGCAGCAAAGTCGCCGGAGGCAGAGCGGTATTGAAAGATGCGCAGGCATTCAAAAAAAAGCCCTGGGGAGGACCGCCCACGGGAGCCGTTTCGTAAAGGGGCGAGACAGCGCGGAGCGAAACCGGTTCACGCTCCAGTCTGAGCAGCGCCTCTTTTAGATATACGACCCGGTCTCCCAGATTTGAGCCGAGGCTGATAAAGGCAGTGGGCATATCCGTCGCTCCTTCAGGGAACTTTAACACCTCCGGTAATTGAAGCCATAAACAAATCCCCCAGATCCCATCCCGATGAGAACATCCAATGGAGACAGTCCTATGTTTGCAGGACTGTCCCCTGACCTACCTGCTGATCTCTACCGCTACACCTCCTCCAACAGCGGGGATGGGCGGGTGGGGTTTGCAGACACAGACCTTTACTTCGCTGACCCCGTGCAGATTGACCAGCCCGGCGGCGATCTCTTCGGCCAGCGTCTCCAGCAGACGCCGCGAGGGACCCTCGATAACCCGGCGGACGATCTCTACAGCGGCGCGATAATCAACCGTTTCGGCAAGCCGGTCGTTTTCCGGAACGGCCGTAACGAGATGAAGTTCCAGGCTAACCCGGAATTCCTGGCCCAGCCTCTGCTCTTCGGGGAGGGCGCCGTGGTAACCGTAGCAGGTAATATCACGAATCTTTATCAATGCAGCCATCTTCGAGTTGTCAGCCTCCATTGGATTTTCGCACCATTGCGTCAGTCATCAGAACAACGCGGCGCATCTCTTTGACATCGTGGACGCGCACAATCTCCGCTCCTGCGGCGATCCCGTAAGCGATGGTGGCCGCGGTTCCTTCCAGCCTCTCTTCCGAAGGGAGATCGAGGGTCTTCCCGATCATCGATTTGCGCGAAGTGCCCAGCAGCAGGGGATAACCAAGACCGCGGAAGTCTGCCAGGCGGTGCATCACGGCCAGATTCTGTTCCAGATCCTTGCCGAAACCGATGCCGGGGTCGATAATGATCTTGTCGCCTGAGATCCCGGCGTTCCTGGCCAGGTCAATTGATTCCTGCAGCTCAAAGATCACCTCGGGGACGAGATCACGGTAAACGTTGGAGCGGCGGTTGTGCATTAGGCAGATGGGAACGCCGAAAGAGGCGGTCACTTTGCCAAGGCGCGGGTCCGCCTTCAGCCCCCAGATATCGTTAACCATCTCCACTCCGGCTTGCAACGCTTCACAGGCCACGGCCGCCCTGTAGGTATCGATAGAAATCGGTGCTGAAAAATTGGGATCACTTTTCAAAGCTTCAATTACCGGCATGACCCGGGCGAGTTCCTCTGCTTCGCTGATTCCCCGGTAGCCGGGGCGAGTTGATTCTCCGCCGATATCAATGATATCGGCGCCTTCCTCCACCATCCGGTGCGCCCGGGCCACCGCTGCCGGAATACTGTTATACTTGCCGCCATCGGAAAAAGAATCGGGCGTAACATTTAGAATACCCATGATCAGGGTTCTATTTCCCAGGGACAGGCGGTAGCGGCCCAGCTGCAGTGCTTCGTGCAGCCGGCGCCGCGCTTTTCTCAGTAGCCCCAAAATAAGCTCGCCGCCTTCCGCAGCTTTATCAACATGTTTTAACCTCTGCGATAGTCCGGCCAGCGCTTTTTCTGTTCCCGCTAAGAGCAGATCATCGAGACCGGTTTCTGGCTGCGGTCGTGCAATTGCCACCCCCATGGCAGCACCTTCCCGCTCAATGAGCGGCACGATTGCTGAAGGGACCTGGCAGAGTTTGATGCTGCAGCAGCGCAGCGGCGTAGTGCCCCCACAGGTTGTTGCGTTATAGATATGGTGGAGACAGGCCTTCATTGCAGATCACCCTTTCAGTTACTTAATAAATCAGTCCCTCGCGCTGGGGGCGCCGGTCTACGTTACGGCAATTTTTCCGGGATGCGCAGGAGAAACAGAGGCGGGCCATATCGTCGGCTTTGTGCAGGGCGGCACTTAAAGGGGAACGGTGTTCACCCGGAGCGCTGTGCCGGTGCTGGACGATGGCTTTCAAGATCAGTTCCTGTTCAGAAGGATCGAAGCCGGCCCTTTCCAAAATGGAACCGGCCAGTGCGGCGCTGTAGCCGGCGTGATCCCCGCCGCATTGATATTCCTTCCAGCGCCCGATATCATGAAGCAGTCCGGCGCTGTAAGCGATCTCCTTGGGAATAAACCGGCACCCTTCTTCCAGCAAGAGCAGGTAAGTTAGCCTGGCCACCGCGAGAAGATGCTCAAAGTTGTGATGGCAAAAGGAGCGGCATTCTTCCAGAGCCTTGTTTTTCAACAGATAATGGCGGTATTCTTCATCAAAGAGAACCCGGTTTACTTTTTCCATATCTCCACAATCCAGAGGCATCAGGTATTTCCTTTTCTAATCAGAGCAAAGACCTCACCCCGTGAACTGGGGTTGGTCCGGAATAGGCCGCGCACCGCCGAGGTAACCGTGATCGCCCCAGGTTTTTTAATGCCCCGGATGCTCATACATAGATGTTCCGCCTCCACAACCACGACGACTCCTTTTGGCTTTAGCTCATCCATGATAATGTCAGCCATGTTGCTGGTTAATCGCTCCTGCAACTGGGGGCGCCGGGCTACGATATCCGTTACCCGGACGAGCTTGCTTAACCCGACCACCCGTCCCTGGTTGGGGATATAGGCAACATGGGCTTTTCCGTAAAAAGGAAGCAGATGGTGTTCACACATCGAGTAAAAGGGGATCTCCTTCACCAGGATCATCTCGTCATGCCTTTCGCAGAAACAGGTCCGGAGGTGTTCACGGGGATTAAGCTCCAAGCCGGCAAATACTTCCGCATACATTTTCGCCACCCGCTGTGGAGTTGCGCGCAATCCTTCCCGGTTGAGGTCTTCCCCGATGGCTTCCAGGATCATCTCCACGGCGCGGGCAATTTTTTCTTGGTCGATCATTACCAGTTACCTCGCTTTCAGTTGGTGATCAGTGATGAAATGTTCAATAGAAGTCCGTGCAACAGCGCACAGCAAAGAATGTTTTCTGTGCGCAGGTACAAATAACCCAGTACGATGGCGCTGCCGGGCGCCAGAATCAACAGCTCTACCAGGGTGTAGGGGTAAGAGAGCAGTTCCGGTGTGCCCAGGGCTACAGTGGCGAAATGGACCAGTCCGGCCAGCATGGCTGTGAGCAGCAGACCAGGAACGACGCCCCACTGCCGGCCAAGGATGGTCTGGATATAGCCGCGCCAGACCAGTTCCCGGACCAGGCCGATAACGAAAATAGAGAAAACCAGGCCGGCAGCTGTTTCCATACCGTTAAAGGAGAACTGCCGCGGCAGTCCGCGGGTAATTATTATGAACATGAGTGCCGCTGCTATAGCCAAAAAATATCCATGAAACAGACCGTTCCAATTGAGACCGGTATCCCGAACTTTAATAATTTTGTAATAAGCCAGGATCAAGAAGAGAGCGATTGCCAGGAGGTAGCCGGAGAGAAGGCTATATTCCGGCAGACCGCTGAAAAGCGGCAGCAGTTCACCGCCGAGCGCCAGGATCGCCGCTACGGCGGCCAACCCCAGGGCTATATTACCGGGGCGGGTTTGATAGAGGGTCTCCAAGTAGCGGGAAGGGCGGTGATCCAGTGAAAATATGGTCATCAACAATAATATGATGATCGTCAATATGGCATAAAGGGCCAGGGAACCGTAGAACTTGGACGGCGGCTCGTGCAGTACCGGCGGTAAAAGCGCTTTTCCATCTTCCGAAATAAAATAGTAGTAAGTGGCATCAGCCGCCGGGGCAAAAGTAAGCGGGATCATCTTCTGCCATATGACCGGCAGCCCCGGCTGCTGTTCATAAATCTTCTTCATCTTGAGCCCGGTTTCCGGATCATCGGACGGTAAAAGGATGACACAGCTGCGGATCTCCTCAAATATTTTTTCGTTTATCACCAGGAAAATACCGGCCGGGTGTTGATCGGACAGCGGCTCTCCGGAAACTGTATATTCACCGTCAGCGAATATCATCGCCGCCTCCTGTTTTTCATCCCTGTAGAGGGGTAAAATCAAGCCTCCTTCAGGATAAGAGGCCTCGAGATCATCCAGCTTGAAAGTCCAGGGTTCGAAGCTGTAGAGATCTTTTGTTTCATAACTGAACGGAGGTCCGGCAAATGTTCCGGGCAAATAATACGCCAGGAAAAAAGCCCCGGCTGCCAGCACAGCGATGATTGCCAGAAGGATAATCAGTGAGACCAGATAATTCTTATTGAAGGGTACCATTACTTTCCTCCATATCTGAGACAGCACTGCGTGGTACAATTCGACGATAAAAGAGCTTTTCCTGCAAATTTAATAGATGGCCTGCAGGCTGCCAATGGAAACAGGGCATCATGACAGCCGCAAAAACCTTTCACTTTCTGAAGCCGGATTCTCCTTTTCAAAGATACATTCATCTGTTATATTTAAGATAAGTGTAGCAGAGGGGATCAGAAGCATGCTTCTTGCCGTTGACGTAGGGAATACCAATATCATGATCGGTGTCTTTGATGAACAGGAGGTCAGGGTTTGCTGGCGCCTGGCGACCAACTGGAACAGCACCGAGGACGAACTCGGGATCATCATCAAAAACCTTCTCCATCATAGCAGGATTTCACCGCGGGAGATTGCTGCCGTGGCTATCTCCTCCGTGGTCCCCCCCCTGATGTATTCCCTGGAGAGAATGGCCGAGAAATACTTTTCAGTAAAGCCGCTGGTGGTCAGGCCCGATATGCAGACCGGAATGAGGATCCTTCTCGATAATCCTCGCGAAATGGGAGCCGACCGGATGGTCAATGCCCTGGCCGGGTATACACTGTACGGCGGGCCTCTGATCATTGTTGATTTTGGCACGGCGACAACATTTTGCGCTATCTCCGAACAGGGTGAATACCTGGGCGGCGCTATTGCCCCCGGGATCGGCATATCTGTGGAGGCGCTGTTTGAAAAGGCAGCGAAGCTGCCCCGGGTTGAGCTGATCCGGCCGCCCGGGGTAATCGGCACGAACACCATCGCCAGTTTGCAGTCCGGGATCATCTACGGCTTTGTGGGACAGGTTGACGGTATCGTCCGCCGGATGGCAAAGGAATTTACTGATCTGCCCCTGGTTGTGGCTACAGGTGGTTTTGCTTCGTTGATTGCCAAGGAATCGGAAACCATTGCCCGGATTAACCCCCTTTTAACCCTTGAAGGTTTGCAGATCATCTACAGGAGATATCTGGAAAACCTTTAACAGGGTTCATCATCTCAACTAAAGAACCCCATTTGAAAACCCCGGAACCTGTCACAAAATCCTTCTGAAGATTCAGCAGATTGCAACTTTATTATCTATGCAGGAAACACTTTGTTTAAGGAGAATTAATTATACAAAGACTCTTATAAATCGTCCAAACAGAGTGAACTTTTTATCACGGGAGGGTTGCTGGGTTGAAGGATGACATTACGAGGGTCGTTTTCCGGTATGTTTTGCTGCTTGTTTTGATGTACGGTTTCTATGTGATCATGCACGGTCATCTTTCTCCGGGGGGTGGTTTTGCCGGCGGGGTGGTGCTCGGCCTGGGGGTACTGCTCTACCTGTTGATCTTCGACCTGAAATGGAGAGAACGGCTCCGCTACCTGCCGCTCGATATCGCCGTGGTTCTTATCGGCATCGGCAGCCTCATGGAGGCAGTGAAGTATCTGCTGCCGTTCCATCACGGCCCTACCGGAACACCCGGAGAGCTTTTCAGTGTGGGAATTATCTCTGTGGTCAACCTGGGAATTGGCCTTCTGGTGGCCAGCACAATTTTAAGCATTTTTTTTCAGTAGCTCCCATTTTAAAGTTTCGGTTAT
>CAYFRE010000043.1:11381-15090 GCA_964345455.1 uncultured Syntrophomonadaceae bacterium
CCGTACCTGGTTGCAGTTGTTGTCTTCGGTATCGGTACCGTTATCGTTCTCACCCAGCCCAACCTGTTAAAAAAAGTCATCGGTTTGAACATCATGACCAGCGCTGTATTCTTGTTCTACATTGCTTTGGGAAATATTGAGGGCGGGGTTGCACCGATTCTTGACCCGGCGGCGCCGGCAGAACTTTATATCAACCCCCTTCCTTCGGGGTTAATCCTGACCGGAATCGTGGTCAGCTTTTCTACGTCTGCCTTTGCCCTGGCGTTGATTGTGAAGATGTTCGCGCATTATGGAACGATTAACGCACCGGACTTTATGAAGATGAGGTAGGTGTATACTCTTGGCCAAAATGCCACTGTTTTTAGTTTTGGGGGGGCTGATTCCCTCTTTCGCCATGCCGGTTTTTGCCCGCTGGAAGAAAGAGCTCTGCGCCCCGCTGACGGTGATCGTTTGCGGTGTAGTCTTTGCCCTGGCTCTCTATCTCAGCGGGCAGCTTGTCGGAGGCGGGGAGGCGATCTATCATGCCGTGGCCGGTTGGGATCCTCCCTGGGGAATTGAAATTGCCATTGAACCTGTCTCGGCGCTGATGGCTGTTTTGATCACTGGGCTTTACCTGATGATCGCCCTCTACAGTTGCCGGGCGCTGCAGAAAGAAATTAACGAAGAATCGCGCGGCTGGTATTACGTGGAGTTTCTGCTCTGCATGACGGCGATGCTGGGATTGGTGATTACACACGATATTTTCAACATGTATGTTTTTATTGAAGTGGTAGGGATCAGCGCCTGCGCCCTGGTGGTCAGCAAGGGAGACCGCGCCTCAACCGAGGCCAGTTTGAAGTACCTCATTTTGGCTACGATCGGGTCGGGATTTGTGCTCCTGGCCATCGGCATGCTCTACATGATCACCGGCCACCTGAACATGCGTTTTGCCGGGATGGTGCTGGCCCAAAATGCCGGACAGTATCCTTACCTGATCTGGATCATGCTGACCCTCTTTGTGGTCGGCTTCGGCATAAAATCGGCGCTTTTCCCGCTCCACCTCTGGCTGCCCGACGCTCACTCTTCGGCTCCCTCTCCTTCAAGCGCAGTGCTCTCCAGCCTGGTGGTGAAGGTTTATATCATCGCCCTGTTCAAGCTCTTCTTTATTGTTTTCGGAAATGAGTTTTACCAGCAGAGCAGTATTCGCTACCTGCTAATTATTCTGGGCGGTTCCGCGATGCTCTTCGGTTCCTTCTTTGCCTTTGTCCAGCTGGATCTGAAGCGGCGCCTGGCCTATTCAACCGTGGCCCAGCTGGGCTATATCTACCTCGGCCTGGGCCTGGGGACTCCCTGGGCGATCGTGGCCGCATTTTATCATCTGGTGGTCCACGCGCTGATGAAGACCTGCCTCTTCCTCTGCGCCGGAGCGATCCATTATCAAACCGGGGAGAAGAGGGTGACCCGGCTGCAGGATATCGGTTTTAAAATGCCGCTGACGGCAGCCTCATTTAGCGTGGCCGCACTTTCCATGGTCGGCATTCCGCTGACAGGAGGTTTTGTCTCCAAGTACCTGCTGTCAGTGGGAAGCATTGAAGCTTCATATCCATATTTTATCGCCTTGATCGTGATCAGCGGCCTGCTCAATGCGTCCTACTATTTTCCGATCATCTGGCAGTTCTATTTTTCCAGCGCCGGCAAGCCTTCGGAAAATAGAACTTTTCAAAAGGACAAGATTCCCTTCTCGATGCAGCTGCCGATTGCCGTTACCGCCGCCGGAATTGTTGTCCTGGGAACCGCGGGGGTGCTGGCTTATGATTATCTGCAGCAGATTGTTCTGCACTTTTTAAGCTAGTTGGAGGTGCTTTAAATTGGCCGGTCATCAAAAGGATTATTTCGGGGGGTTCCTCATATTTGTCCTGGTGATGGGGTTCTGGGTATTGCTCTCGGCGAGCCTGCACTGGCAACATCTCATGGTGGGCACGCTTCTCAGCGTGGCGGTGACCATGGTATGGTCTAAAATAGGAATCGGTCAAAGCGATCGCCGCACCTCATTTACGCTGAAGCAGTTTTTCATGATGCTCTATTACCTGCTCTGCCTGGCCTGGGAGATACTGAAGGCAAACATCATGGTGGCGTTGATCGTGCTCAACCCGAAGCTTCCGATCTCGCCGGGCCTTGTGATCATGCGCAACGAACTGAAGCATGATCTTACGCGGACGCTCTATGCCAATTCCATCACCCTCACTCCGGGGACGATCACCGTTGACCTGAGCGGTGATTACCATGTGGTCCATGCAGTGACCGATCCAGCCGGACGCGGGGTGCTGAACTGGTATCTCTATGACCTTGCCAAAAAACTGGAGGGAGAAGGGAGTTAAGATGCTGAACTCCTTTTTGCAATTTCTCATCGGGGGTTTGGTCGCCGTGGCCGCACTGGCTCTTTACCGGGCTTTTGTCGGGCCTTCGGTTATTGATCGCGTTCTTTCCGTCAACCTGGTTACCTCCGAAGTGGTGGCGCTGATCCTGATCTATTCCTACCTGCACAGGAGCGCTTATTATATTGATGTGGCACTGGTGCTTGTTCTGGGTTCATTTATCGGGACCGTCTGTGTATTGAAGCTTCTGAGCGAAGGTAAGCTGATCTAGCGGGCCGGCTTGAAGGGAGGAAAGGCAATGGCTAAAGAAATAGTGGCGATGGTGTTAATGAGCGGCGGTTTCTTCTTTCTTGCGATCAGCGCTATCGGTCTGATAAGGATGCCCGATGTTTACAACCGGATGCACGCCCTGGGCAAATGCGACACCCTGGGGAGCTGGCTGATAATTCTTGGATTGATCCTGCTGATCGGTGAGATGACTTCAATTGTCAAGATGGTGCTGATCATTATCCTGGTGGCCACGATCAACCCGGTCATGACTCACCTGATTGCCAAAACATCGTACAACCGGGGCATCGATCTGGTCAATGGAAGTTTTCGCCTGGACACCTATACAGAGCCTGGAGAAAGGATCGAGGAGAGGGGTGAGCGGGAAGGATGAACGTTTTGATCGCGCTGCTCTTCATGGTCCTCCTGGTGAGCGCCCTGGCCATATTTTTCTTTAAAGATCTGCTTTACGTGGTGATCATCTTCGGGGCTTACAGCCTGGTCATGGCCCTGATCTGGCAGCAGTTGAATGCGCCCGATATCGCTATAACCGAGGCGGCTGTCGGTATCGGGATGACCGTGATCATGATCACCGTAGTAACAAAAGTAGGGAGGCGGCCGCAGTGAAGAGGTGGCGAAACTATCTCTTTATTGCCTTCGCGTTTGTTTTGGTCTGTTTCATTACGTTCATGTTTCTGCTGGCGGTAGCGGAGATGCCCCCTTACGGCCGGCCGGACAATCCGGCCATCAACGAAGTATGGGAGCGTTATGTCTGGAAAGGGGTCGAAGAGAGCGGCGGGTTGAACATGGTCACGAACATCATTCTCGATTACCGCGGTTACGACACACTTTTGGAAACGACGGTTCTCTTTACCGCGGTGATGGCCATTATGCTGACCCTGGGAGCAGGCAAAAGCCAAAAAGAATAGCATTTGGTTACTATTTTTAGTAGGGGGTTGAACCACTATGCCTACCGGTGCGCAGTTGATCATCGGGGCCGTGATCTTTCCGATAGGGAGCGCCCTGCTGCTCAGTTTACTTCCGGAACGATCAGACAAAGCGCGCAATTCCGCGGCTGTGTTTATTGC
>CAYFRE010000044.1:0-5045 GCA_964345455.1 uncultured Syntrophomonadaceae bacterium
CCGATGGTCCCAATGTTCACGTGGGGCTTGGTCCGTTCATACTTTTTCTTCGCCAACCAAAAACACCTCCAAAAATTAATAGGTTACACTTTGGGTGATTACTTTTTGCGCAATATTTTGAGGCAACTCATCATAGCGATTGAATTCCATGCTGAAAACACCGCGGCCCTGGGTTAGAGAGCGCAAATTGGTGGTATAGCCGAACATGTCGGAAAGCGGGGCAATCCCCCGGACAATATGGAGGTGTCCTTTGCGATCCGTCCCCATGATCCGGCCGCGCCGGCCGGTAAAGTCACCCAGCACATCGCCGAGGTGTTCTTCAGGAACGGAGACCTCCACCTTCATGATCGGCTCCAGCAATACAGGTTTGGCTTGGGCCAAAGCCTTTTTCAAAGCCTGGGAAGCGGCAATTTTGAAGGCCAGCTCGGATGAATCGACCTGATGGTAGGAGCCGTCCACTAGCTTCACCTCGACATCGATCACCGGGTAACCGGCTATAACACCGTTATGCATGGCTTCACGCAAGCCGCTTTCCACGGCAGAAATAAATTCTTTCGGGATAGCGCCGCCGATAATTTCATTGCTATAAAGAAAGCCCTTTCCCGGCTCTGCCGGTGCAACCTCGATCACCACATGGCCGTACTGACCTCTTCCGCCGGTCTGGCGGATAAAGCGCCCTTCAACCCGGGCCCGGCCATTGATCGTCTCCTTGTAGGCCACCTGCGGTTTCCCCACGTTGGCCTGCACCTTGAATTCCCTCAGCAGCCGGTCCACGATAACTTCCAAATGCAACTCTCCCATGCCGGAGATGATCGTCTGCCCCGTATCGATATCCGTATGCGTATGAAAGGTAGGATCTTCTTCGGCCAGGTGCTGCAGAGAAAGGCTCATTTTATCCTGGTCCGCCTTTGTTTTTGGTTCAATAGCCACGGAGATAACCGGTTCCGGAAATTGAATTGCTTCGAGAACAATCGGTTTTTCGAGATGGCAGAGGGTATCACCGGTACCGATATCCTTGGGGCCGGCGAAAGCAATAATATCGCCCGCCAGGGCCTCCTCTACCTCTTCACGGTAGTTTGCATGCATCCGCAGCAGGCGGCTGATACGCTGCCGTTTCTCACGAGCAGCATTAAAAACCACCGAGCCGTGTTTCAACCGCCCCGAATAGACGCGGGCGAAAGCCAGCTTTCCGACAAAAGGATCAACCATGATTTTAAAGACCAATGCTGAAAATGGAGCGTCTTCGGAAGGGAGGCGAAAATCTTCCCGACCGGTTTTAAAATCAAAACCCTTCACCGCACCTACATCTATGGGGGAGGGAAGTAATGTGACTACCGCATCCAGTAAGGGTTGAACTCCCTTGTTGCGGTAAGAAGAGCCGCAGAAAACCGGTACCAGGGCATGGTGGATTGTCGCCTTGCGTAAAGCGCGGCAGCATTCTTCGGCGGTAATCTCCTGACCGTTAAAATATTTTTCCATCAGGCCATCATCATACTCGGCCGCGGTTTCCAGAATCCGCTCCCGGAAATCAGCAGCCTGTTCGCGCATCGCCATAGGGATTTCCGTCTCACGGCTGTGGATTCCCAGATCATCTTCATAAATAATCGCCCGCTGCCGGATCAGGTCGATCACGCCTGAAAATTTCCGTTCTGCTCCGATGGGCAACTGGAGCGGGAGCACTTGCGCTTGCAGCTTCTCCCGGAGCTGCCGGAGCACATTGAAGAAATCCGCTCCCACGATGTCCATCTTGTTGATATAGGCAATCCTGGGCACATGATAGCGATCGGCCTGGTGCCAGACTGTCTCGGATTGCGGTTCAACACCGCCCTTGGCACAGAATATGGCCACCACCCCGTCGAGGACGCGCATGGAGCGCTCTACCTCCACGGTAAAGTCCACGTGTCCGGGCGTGTCTATGATATTGATCCGCGAATCATGCCACATACAGGTAGTCGCCGCCGAGGTGATTGTGATCCCGCGCTCCTGCTCCTGGGCCATCCAGTCCATTGTCGCGGTGCCCTCATGAACTTCGCCAAGCTTGTGCAACCGGCCGCTGTAGAAAAGTATTCTCTCGGTAGTCGTGGTTTTGCCGGCATCAATATGGGCTGCAATACCGATATTCCTGACCTTTTCCAGTGGAAAATGCTGGCTCATTTTTTTCCCTCCTTTCGTACAAGATGCAAGAAGTCATTCAAGATGCAAGAGGTCAGAAATCAGAAGCAAGATAAATCCGGGAAAAGTATCTTTGTTTTATACCTTCTATGATCTTGCTTCTTGCCTCTTGATCCCCTTCTTGCTTCTATAATCTTGTGTCTTGCCTCTTGATCACCATCGATAGTGAGCGAAAGCCTTGTTCGCCTCAGCCATCTTGTGTGTATCTTCTTTCTTCTTCATCGCTGCGCCGATACCGTTGGAAGCATCGAGAATCTCTGCAGCCAACCGCTGCGGCATTGTTTTTTCACCCCGGCTCCTGGCAAAACCGATAACCCAACGGATGGCCAGCATGTTTTTACGGTGGGCTGTCACCTCTACCGGAACCTGGTAAGTGGCGCCTCCGACCCGCCGGGGTTTCACTTCAAGAACCGGCGATACATTCCGGATTGCAGTTTCGAAAACCTCCTGCGGATCCTTGCCTGTTTTTTGCCGGATAATTTCAAAAGCATCATAGAAAGTTTTCTGCGCGATTCCCTTTTTTCCATCGTACATGAGCTTGTTAATAAATTTGGCCACCAGCTTGCTTTTATAAACAGGATCCGCAAGGATCTCACGCTTGGCGACAGGGCCTTTGCGTGGCATCTTCCCGATCACCCCTATTCTAACATTGATAAATTCTACTTCCTCGGCTTTTTCGCCCCATACTTGGAACGCGCCTGAGCCCGGTTTTCTACCCCGGCTGCATCCAAAGCTCCGCGCACCAAGTGATAGCGGACACCCGGCAAATCTTTAACCCGGCCGCCCCGGATCAGGACCACGGAGTGCTCCTGAAGATTGTGGCCAACCCCAGGAATATAGGCTGTAACCTCGATCCCGTTGGTCAGGCGAACACGGGCAATCTTCCGCAAAGCCGAGTTTGGTTTTTTCGGTGTCGTCGTGGAAACCCTGGTACAAACCCCCCGTTTCTGCGGCGAGCGTTCCAGTGCCGGTGCGGCTGACTTGTGCGTCTGTTTCCGGCGACCCTTGCGTACCAGTTGATTTAAAGTCGGCAACGGTCCACCCCCTTAAAGCTCGATAATGGCAGCAGCAGCTGCGTTTACTTTGATCCCGCAAATCTTTCCCAGATCGGACATGGTCCCGATATAATGGACCTTTACACCTTTGCTCACGGCAAGATTCGCCACCGGAGCGCTAACCTTCGCTTCGGCATCCTCAGCCAACAAGACCATGACCGCTTCACCTTTCTCCAGTGCCTTCAGGGTCTGCTTCGTTCCGACTACTTTCCGCCGGGCCTGGCAAACCTGTTCCATCAGTTCAGTGTCACTCATAATTCACCAGCCTCACTTTCTGAAAGCACACACCCCTTCAAAAAGCGCACTTCGTTATTTTATCACCGGCGCCGGGCGTTGTCAATTAATCCGTATCTTAACCGGTTAAATTTTTGGTCCCGGGTGCATCTGCGGCTTCGGGCGATGCTGCCGGCCCGGCCGGCAGCTCTTCAGGAGCAGGTACGGCCACCTTCTCCAGCTCCACGGTGTCCGCCGGTTCCTCCTCCGGGTCCGTATCCCCGGACAAGATCTCTCCAGGCTCGCCCGGTGCCTGCACCTTGATATTCCGGTAACGTGACATCCCCGTGCCGGCGGGAATCAGCTTGCCAATAATCACGTTTTCCTTTAACCCCAGCAGCTGATCCTGTTTCCCCTTGATCGCCGCATCGGTAAGAACGCGGGTGGTCTCCTGGAAGGAAGCCGCCGAGAGAAATGAATCAGTGGCCAGGGAAGCCTTGGTGATACCCAGGAGCAGCGGCCGGGCTTGTGCCGGGCGGCCCCCTTCTTCTCTGATTTTCTCGTTATTCTCATCGAAAAGGTAGCTGTCGGTGATTCCTCCCGGCATCAGTTCGGTATCACCGGGGTCTTCGACCTTCACCTTTTTCAGCATCTGCCGGATAATCACTTCAATATGCTTGTCGTTGATATCAACCCCCTGCATCCGGTAGACCCACTGCACCTCCTGGAGAAGATAGAGCTGCACACCGCGGACCCCTTTTACCTTGAGCAGCTCGTGGGGGTTGATCGAACCTTCGGTAAGCTCGTCGCCGGCATTAACCTTCTGGCCGTCCTCCACTTTCAACCTGGCCCCGTAGGGTACAGGGTAGATCCGGTCTTCATGCTCCGAAACCACCTTTAGCTCACGCTTGTAACGCGTCTCCTGGATATCGATTACACCCGAGACCTCCGAGATCAAGGACTGTCCTTTCGGTTTGCGGGCTTCAAAGAGCTCCTCCACCCGGGGCAGCCCCTGGGTGATATCGTCGCCGGCCACCCCCCCGGTATGGAAGGTCCGCATTGTCAGCTGGGTACCCGGCTCGCCGATAGACTGTGCAGCGATGATCCCCACCGCTTCGCCAACGTCGACGATCTTCCCTGTGGCCAGGTTGCGACCGTAACATTTAACGCAGATCCCGTGCCGGGTGCGACAGGTAAGCACCGAGCGGAAGCGGACCTCGGTAATGCCGAGTTTGACAATCTGTTCGGCAATATCCTCGTCAATGATCTGATCCCGCCCGACAATAACCTCGCCGGTATCGGGATGATAGACAGGCTCCAGGGCAAAACGGCCGATGACCCTCTCGATGGCTTCCTCAAGGGTGTTATCGTTCTCGAGGTACTCGCTTAAACTGATTCCCTGTCCGGTACCGCAGTCCTCCTCGCGGATAATTACATCCTGGACCACGTCCACCAGGCGGCGGGTGAGGTAGCCGGAGTCTGCTGTTTTTAAAGCAGTGTCAGCCAGACCTTTCCGGGCGCCGTGTGTGGAGATAAAGTACTCCAGCACGGTCAGCCCCTCGCGGAAATTGGCCTTGATCGGCAGGTCGATGATGCGCCCGGCCG
>CAYFRE010000044.1:5055-8470 GCA_964345455.1 uncultured Syntrophomonadaceae bacterium
ATGAGACCGCGCATGCCGGCCAGCTGGGTAATCTGCGACTCGTTGCCGCGCGCTCCAGAATGAGCCATCATGAAGATGGGATTGAGCGGATCAAGCCTCTCCATCAGTGAACGGGTCACTTCGTCCTTGGCCTGGCTCCAGATTTCAATAACCCGGTCGTAGCGTTCTTTTTCAGTGATCAGTCCGCGCTGAAAATTTTCTTCGGTAGCCCAGACCAGCTCCTCGGCTCGTTGCAGGATCTCCTGCTTGTTCGGGGGAATGACGATATCTTCAATAGCCACGGTCACCCCGGCACGGGTAGCATAATGGAACCCGAGCCGTTTTACCTCGTCCAGGATCTCCGCCGTCCGGGTATTGCCGTACTTGCGGTAGCAGCGGAAAACAAGCTCCCCGAGAAAATCTTTCTTGATCGGGTTATTCAGCGTAACCTTTTTGAGAACTTCTTCAGGATTCAGACCCCGCAGGGGAATAAAGTTTTTTTCCGGCAGGGAATCGGTAAAATCAGCGTTATTGATATAAGGAAAGTCAACCGGAAAAACATCGTTAAAAATGATCTTCCCTACTGTGGTCAGAAGATATTTTTTGCGGCGAGCAAAATTTCGCCCTTTGAAACCGGAAACCTTGACAAATATGCGGGCATGCAGATCCAAGTAGCCAAGGCTGTACGCGCTGAGGGCCTCTTCGGGATCGATATAGATCCGCCCCTCGCCCCTTGCGCCTTCCTTCTCCAGGGTGAGATAGTAGCAGCCGAGAACCATGTCCTGGGTCGGCGTGACCACCGGGCGCCCATCCTTCGGGTTGAGTATATTTTGCGCCGCGAGCATAAGCAGCCGCGCTTCCGCCTGGGCTTCTACAGAGAGGGGTACGTGGACCGCCATCTGGTCCCCGTCAAAGTCGGCGTTGTAGGCAACACAGACCAGCGGGTGAATCTGGATCGCCCGGCCCTCCACCAGCACCGGCTCAAAAGCCTGGATCCCCAGGCGGTGCAGCGTCGGAGCGCGGTTCAAAAGTACGGGGTGATCCTTTATCACCTCTTCAAGGACATCCCAGACCTCGGGACGGACCTTCTCGACCATGCGTTTGGCGCTTTTGATGTTATGAACCAGCTCGTCGTTGACCAGCCGCTTCATCACAAATGGCTTGAACAGCTCCAGGGCCATCTCTTTGGGCAGACCGCACTGGTACAGTTTCAGGTCCGGGCCGACAACGATCACCGAACGCCCGGAATAATCAACCCGCTTACCCAGGAGATTCTGGCGAAAACGGCCCTGTTTGCCTTTAAGCATATCGCTCAGTGATTTCAAGGGACGGTTCCCCGGACCGGTCACCGGCCGGCCCCGCCTGCCATTGTCGATCAGCGCGTCAACGGCCTCCTGGAGCATCCTCTTCTCGTTGCGGACGATAATATCCGGAGCCCCCAGATCGAGAAGCCGCTTCAGGCGATTGTTTCGGTTGATCACCCGACGGTAGAGGTCATTCAGATCAGATGTGGCAAAACGCCCCCCGTCCAGCTGAACCATCGGGCGCAGGTCGGGCGGGATTACCGGGATCACATCGAGGATCATCCAGGATGGATGATTGCCAGATTTACGGAAAGCCTCGACCACTTCCAGACGCCGGGTGGCCCGCACCTTTTTCTGACCGCTGGAGCTTTTCAACTCGGCTCGCAGTTCCGTGGCCAGTTCATCCAGAACAATCTCTTCGAGCAGCTTCTTTATCGCTTCGGCGCCCATCTCCGCTTTAAATCCTTTCCCGGCTTTAAAAAGAGGATCGTATTTTTCGCGATATTCACGGTGCTCCTGCTCCGTCAGCAGCTGCTTCTTGCTCAGGATGGTTTCTCCGGGATCAATTACCACGTAGGAAACAAAATAAAGGATCTTTTCCAGGTTTCGCGGCGACATATCCAGCAGAAGACCCATCCGGCTGGGGATCCCCTTGAAATACCAGATATGCGAAACCGGGGCGGCGAGCTCAATATGGCCCATCCTCTCGCGGCGCACCTTGGCCCGGGTTACTTCCACCCCGCAGCGGTCGCATACAATGCCGCGATAACGGACCCGTTTATACTTACCGCAATTGCATTCCCAGTCTTTCTGCGGCCCGAAAATCTTTTCGCAAAAGAGTCCTTCACGCTCAGGTTTAAGGGTACGGTAATTGATTGTTTCCGGCTTCTTCACCTCTCCGCGGGACCAGGCCCGGATCTGCTCAGATGAGGCCAAACCAATCTTTAAAGCATCAAAGCTGTTCACATCCAAAAAGAATTCGCTCCTTTCGCCGGATTTAAGCGTTAATAATCTTTTTTGCGTAATTTTCGAGGTGCGCGGGAAGGTACGCCGTTATCAGATTCATCATCAGTTTCATCAGTACTTTCCATCTCTCCGAGCTGCTCCAAAGATATCTCTTCGATCTCACCCGCTTCAACACCGGCATAAGAGAGGGGAACCGCCTTTTCGGAAGGCTGACCTTCCTCTACGATCTTATCCCCGTGTTCGTCCTCTTCCTCTCCGGGCTCGTCCTCATCATCTTCCGGTGTTACCTCTTCTTCTTTATCTTCATCGGTGTCATCGCGACGGCCATATACCTCGAGTTCTTCGTCGGGGCCGGTTTCAAGGCCCTCGATATTCACATCAAGACGGCGGTAATCGGCCTCGTCATCGCCTTCCCGGATCTCGACTTCGCCCTCTTCTTCACTGAGCACCTTCACATCAAGGCAAAGGCTCTGCAGCTCCTTCACCAGCACCTTGAATGATTCGGGGACACCGGGTTCAGGGATGTTCTCCCCCTTGACGATCGCCTCGTAGGTTTTAACACGCCCGACAACATCGTCGGATTTTACGGTTAATATCTCCTGTAAAGTGTAGGCGGCCCCGTACGCTTCCAGAGCCCAGACTTCCATTTCGCCGAAACGCTGGCCGCCAAACTGGGCTTTACCGCCCAGGGGCTGCTGCGTCACCAGCGAATAGGGGCCTGTCGAGCGGGCGTGGATCTTGTCATCTACAAGGTGAGCCAGTTTCATCATATAAACATAGCCTACGGTCACCTCGTTGTCGAACGGTTCGCCGCTACGTCCGTCATAAAGGAAGACCTTGCCGTTTTCCGGCAATCCCGCCTCTTTCAAGGAGGTAAAGACATCATCCTCCACCGCCCCGTCAAACACCGGGGAGGCGATGTAGATCCCCAGTGTTTTTGCCGCCCAACCCAGGTGGGTCTCCAGAACCTGCCCGATATTCATCCGGGAAGGAACCCCCAGCGGGTTCAGGACAATTTCAACAGGCGTCCCGTCCGGCAGAAACGGCATATCCTCTTCCGGAAGAATCCGGGCGATGACCCCCTTGTTGCCGTGACGTCCCGCCATCTTGTCACCTTCGGAAACTTTCCGCTTCTGGGCCACATAGACACGCACCAGTTGATTGAC
>CAYFRE010000044.1:8480-15085 GCA_964345455.1 uncultured Syntrophomonadaceae bacterium
AGCGTCGGAGCGGCCGTGCTGCTCGTGGCCATCAAGCTCGTCACCGGCCTCGCGGGTAAAGACCTTTACATCGACAACGATTCCCGACTCGCCGTGCGGCACTCGCAGCGAGGTATCTCTTACTTCGCGGGCCTTTTCTCCAAATATGGCCCGGAGAAGCCGTTCCTCGGCAGTAAGCTCGGTTTCACCTTTCGGCGTGACCTTGCCTACCAGGATATCTCCGGAGCGCACCTCGGCGCCGATCCGGATAATCCCCTGCACGTCGAGATCGCGCAGCGCATCTTCCCCCACGTTGGGTATATCGCGGGTAATCTCTTCAGGACCGAGCTTGGTATCGCGAGCTTCGGACTCATACTCTTCGATATGGATCGAAGTAAAAACATCTTCTTGAAACAGCTTTTCGCTGAGCAAAATGGCATCTTCATAGTTGTAACCTTCCCAGGGAAGAAAAGCAGTAAGCACGTTGCGTCCCAGGGCCAACTCGCCCCGGTTGGTGCAGGCGCCGTCGACGATCACTTCACCGGCCTTTACCTTCTGGCCGCGGATGACGATGGGGTGCTGGTTGATACAGGTACCCTGGTTGGAGCGCTTGAATTTTTGCAGGGTGTAGATATCAAGGCCGCTGTTCCCCCAGGATGAAGGGCCCGCTTCAGACTTCTCTCCGGTGCGGCCGTTGATCCGGTAATTCGGCCCGTCAGGATCTTCATCCCGGCGGACGATAATCTCCGTGGAGGTAACCCGGACAACCTCGCCGCCGGCACGGCAGACAACTACCGCTCCTGAATCGTAGGCTACCTTGCTTTCCAGTCCTGTCCCCACCAGCGGCGCCTCGGTTTGCAGTATGGGCACCGCCTGGCGCTGCATGTTCGCGCCCATCAGCGCCCGGTTGGCGTCGTCGTTTTCAAGGAAAGGAATCAGCGCCGTAGCTACACTGACAAGCTGCTTTGGCGAAACGTCCATATAGTCAACCTCAGCAGGTTTGCGCATCACGGTATCATATTGATAACGGCAGACCACCCGGTTCCCGACAAAACGGCCCTTGCTGTCCAGCTCGGCGTTGGCCTGGGCGATAACATACTTGTCTTCATCATCGGCTGTCAAATAGACAATTTCAGAGGTAACCTGCCCGTCTTTTTTGTTGACTTTCCGGTAAGGAGTTTCAATGAAACCGTAGTTATTTATCCGGGCAAAAGTGCTCAGAGAACCGATCAAGCCGATGTTCGGCCCTTCCGGCGTTTCGATGGGGCAGACCCGGCCGTAGTGAGAATGGTGCACGTCGCGCACTTCAAAGCCGGCCCGTTCGCGGCTCAAACCACCCGGACCGAGAGCGCTTAGCCGCCGCTTATGGGTCAACTCCGCCAGGGGGTTGGTCTGATCCATAAACTGGGACAGCTGGCTGCTGCCGAAAAATTCTTTAATAGAGGCAATTACCGGCCGGATATTGATCAAGGCTTGCGGCGTAATCGCATCGACATCCTGGATGGTCATCCTTTCCCGGACCACCCGCTCCATCCTTGATAGCCCGATCCGGAACTGATTCTGAAGAAGTTCACCAACGCCGCGCAGGCGGCGGTTGCCGAGGTGGTCGATATCGTCGGCCTTGCCTATCCCATCCATCAGATTGAGGATATAGCCGACAGTGGCCACAACATCCGATGCGACCAGATGCTTTGTATCCGGATCAACTTTTCCGTTGCCAACCACCAGGCAACTCCCGCCACGATGTTTGACCCGGACCTTAAAGATACCAGACTTTTCTATCTTTTGGGCTGTTTCTTCATCTACAACCAGTCCATCAGGGAAAAGCACCTTCCCGGTTTTGGGATTCATGATATCCCCGGCCAGTTCATGGCCGACGAGGACATTGACCATGGAAAACTTTTTATTTACTTTGTACCGGCCCACCTGGGCAAAATCATAGCGCCTGCCGTCAAAAAAGAGTGACTCAAAAAGCGAGCGGGCGTTATCGATATTCAGCGGTTCACCGGGACGCAACCGCTTGTAGATCTCCAGCAGTCCGCTTTCCATAGAATCGGTATGATCTTTTTCCAGCAGGGCCAGGATCCTGGGATCATGATCGTAGAGGTCCAGTATCTCCTGGTTGCTGCCGTAACCGATCGCCCGGAGAAGAACGGTCACCAGCAATTTACGCGTGCGATCAATTTTAACATAAATGCCGTCGTTGACATCCGTCTCAAACTCCAGCCAGGTCCCGCGGTTGGGGATAATCGTCGCGCTGACCAGCTCCTTGCCCGTAGCCCCTGTGGGATCCGGCTTCTTGTCAAAATAAACCCCCGGAGAGCGGACCAGCTGGCTGACGATAACCCGCTCCGCCCCGTTTATGATGAAGGTGCCATTTTCAGTCATCTTGGGGAAATCACCCATGAAAACCTCTTGCTCTTTGACCTCTCCGGTTTCCTGGTTGATCAGGCGGACATTGACCTTTAGCGGAACCGCGTAAGTGGCATCTCTCTCTTTACATTCATCCACAGAATATTTTGGTTCTCCCAGGGTATAGTCGAATATTTCCAGAACCAGATTACCGGTAAAATCCTTAATGGGGGAAATATCCTTGAAGATTTCGCAAAGACCTTTTTGAATAAACCATTCGTACGAGCTGCGCTGGACATCAATTAAATTGGGAAGCTCGTGAACCTCTTGAATCCGGGCGTAACTTCGCCGTTCTCTCCCGCCAGAGGCAACCTGAATAGACATGAAAAAAAATCACTCCCCCTAGACCTGGTTGATGATTGAAACTGATCGGAAGCCTGGCCTGAAAAAACAGATAGGCATTTTACTATTGTTTCCTTTTGGGCAAATAATTATTCCGAAGACCAAAAACTAAGCGCAGCGTCTACACTCCTAGACATTCTAAGATTTTATCACATCTGCATAGGGCTGTCAAACATACTTTGATAATTTTTCGGAGTATGCAGTAAGGGGAATGCCGCCCGTCCCCGGTCCGGGACCGGGCGGCAGGTAACTTACTTCAGCTCGACAGAACCGCCGGCCTCTTCAATCTTGGCCTTGATTGCTTCCGCTTCTTCTTTACCGATCTTTTCCTTCACCGGTTTTGGAGCACTGTCCACCAGTTCTTTCGCCTCTTTCAACCCCAACCCGGTAATCTCACGAACAGCCTTTATCACCTGGATCTTCTTCTCGCCGGGTCCCGTAAGAACAACATCAAACTCATCTTTTTCTTCCTCAGCCGCTTCTGCCTGGGCTCCGGCAGGAGCAGCCACAGCGGCGAGCGGAGCTGACGCGCTAACCCCGAATTCTTCTTCCAGGGCCTTGACCAGTTCAGAAAGCTCAAGCACGGTCATCCCCTTGACAATTTCCATGATCTCGTTCACTTTGGACATGTGATCTTCTCCTTTGCTTATTCATGTAGCCTGAGGATCATCTCCTTAGGCGGATTCTTTAAGGCGGCGAACCGCATCCAGAGCATAAACCAGCATGCGGATATTACCCTGCAGAACATTGGCCAGCCCTGCCAGAGGCGCCTGGAACCCTCCGCAAACCCGGGCCAGCAGGATTTCACGGGGCGGAATTTCTCCCAGCGCCTTGATCTGTGCGGGTTCAAGGGGCTCCCCCGATAAAAGTCCCCCTTTGACGGAGAGCGCTTCGTGTTCCCGGCTGAATTCAAGAAATACCCGTGCCGCCCCGACCGGATCGGCGGCGGTATAAGCTATCGCTGTGGGGCCTTCAAGATACGCCTCCAGGACGTCGAGGCCGATCTTCCGGCAGGCCAGCCTGGTGAGGGTATTTTTCACTACCCGGTAACGGCACTGCTCGCCTTTCAGGCGGCGGCGCAAATCGGTAACACCGGCCACATTGAGACCGCGGTAGTCGGCAACAATGATCAGCTCCGCCTTCTCGAGTTCCCGGGCCATCTCTTCAACAAAATCTTCCTTGGCCTTTCTGGTAATCAAGTGATTCACCCCCTCGTCCCCGGCCAGGGGCACGTAACGCCGCTCGGAAGCGGGCAAAACTAAAGGCTTTCCGTAAACGGAAAGCCTGATCACGCGCCGGTATATTCCGGCAGGCGCCGGCGTTCTTCCTCGGCAGGCGGCCCGGAGGGCTCTTTAAATAGTAAATACCTGCTGTCTACGGAATCACATGTACATATCAACATTTATGCAGCTATCTCAACCTTGACCCGCCATTCTATTTACCCAGGGCAGCGGCTTTTTGAGGGTTGATCTTGATCCCCGGGCCCATCGTCGAGCTGACGCTGATAGACCTGAAGTACTGCCCTTTGGCCGCCGGTGGTCTCGCTTTCAACAAGGCCTCGATCACGCTATAGAAATTTTGCCGCAGCTGCTCCGGAGCAAAAGAAACCTTTCCGATGGGTACGTGGACATTCCCCGCCTTCTCGGTGCGAAACTCCACCTTCCCGGCCTTGATCTCCTCGATGGTCCGGCTGAGATCAAAAGTTACCGTACCGCTTTTCGGGTTGGGCATCAGGCCGCGCGGACCGAGTATTTTACCGAGCTTGCCCACCACCGCCATCATATCGGGGGTGGCCACGGCCACATCAAAATCGAGCCAGCCTCCCTGAATCTTCCCAGCCAGTTCTTCCTCGCCGACAATATCAGCGCCGGCCGACTCAGCCTCTTTCGCTTTATCTCCCTTGGCAAAAACCAACACCCGCACGCTCTTGCCGGTGCCGTGGGGCAGAACCACCGCTCCCCGGACCTGCTGGTCGGCGTGCTTCGGATTAACTCCTAGACGGACGGCGAGCTCAACCGTCTCGTCGAAAGCAGCCCGGCCGCACTTTTTTACCAGATCGAGCGCTTCTTCGGGATCGTAGTGTTCTTCACGACTGATATTCTGACTTGCTTCGCGATATTTCTTTCCATGACTGACCATACCTTACCTCCCGTGGTCCCGGCGGGCGCTTGCAGCCCTCCCACATTATATTGATATTGATTCCTGCCCCCGCTTTGGAAACAGCAATTTACGGCCCGATGATAATGCCCATGCTGCGGGCAGTCCCTTCGATGATCCGGGTGGCCGCTTCGATATCGTCGGTATTCAAATCCTCCATCTTCGACCTGGCGATCTCGATGACTTTTGCCCGCGGCACCGTCGCCACCTTAACCCGGTTCGGTTCACCCGATGCCTTCGCCAACCCCGCCGCCTTTTTTAGCAGCACGGATGCAGGCGGCGTTTTGGTGATGAAGGTAAATGAACGATCTTCATAAACTGTGATTTCAACCGGGATGATCAACCCGGTATCTCTTGCGGTTCTCTCGTTGAATTCTTTGCAGAACGCCATGATATTCACGGCGTGCTGACCCAGGGCCGGTCCCACCGGAGGAGCCGGTGTGGCTTTGCCCGCCGGTATCTGCAACTTGGCCATGCCAATAATTTTTTTCTTCTTCGCCATAAAAACATCCTCCCGGGGCAGGTGCTATCGCCTAATATTTCTCTACCTGATGAAACCCAAGTTCAACCGGTGTTTCCCGGCCAAACATGGAAACCAAAACCTTGGCCGTGCCTTTTTCCTGGTTAATTTCTTCAACCGTTCCTTCAAAATTTTTAAATGGCCCGCCGATCACGCGGACAACCTGGCCAATCTCAAAATCTATACGCGGTTTACCTTCAGCGGCCATTCCCATCTGGCGCATGATCCGGTTAATTTCCTTTTCACTCAAAGAGACCGGCCTGGAACCGGGTCCGACAAAACCGGTTACGCCGGGAGTATTGCGGACCACGGACCATGAATCGTCATCGAGGATCATCTCCACCATGACATAACCGGGGAAAACCTTTTTTTCCACGGTTTTTTTCTGACCGCCTTTACTGGTAATCTCCTTCTCTGTGGGGACCAGGATCCGGAAAATACGGTCTTTCATATTCATCGATTCCACCCGCCGGGCCAGGTTGGTTTCAACCCTGTTTTCATAGCCGGCGTAGGTATGGATGACATACCATTTCTTGTCCGTGGTTTCCGTATCCATTTGCGTATCCATGGAAAAAGGAGAGTCTGGAAGCCTCTCCAACATCTCACTCCTTCAGCAGAAATGCCGTGTTAGCGCTTTATAACCAGTTGTAATATGTTCAAAAAGACAGCATCAAGACCCCAAAACAGAAATCCAAACAGGATCACGGTTGAAATAACCACGCCCGTGTAAACAACGAATTCTCTCTTGCTGGGCCACTGAACTTTTTTAAGCTCCATGCGCACATCGCGCAGGTATTTTACCAGTCGGTGGAGTAGTTTCATAAAATCAAAAACCTTTCCTGATCAACTGAATAAGTCCTCTTTCAAAAAGCCATTTTATTTTGTTTCTTTATGCAGCGTATGCTCTTTGCAGCGGGAGCAATACTTTTTCATCTCAATCCTTTCAGGATTGTTTCTCTTGTTCTTCCGGCTGCTGTAGTTCCGCTCCTGGCACTGCGTGCAGGCCAAATGTATCGTTACGCGCATCTTAGCCACCTTCCATGCATTTCAATCTACCACAAACTGAGCAGGCATGTCAATAAAAATGAAGCCATAACGGCAAAATAAAGGGGCGGGTAGCTCAATCCCCGCCCCACCGATTGACAAAAACTACTCCGTTACCTCGGTGACCACGCCGGCGCCCACGGTGCGGCCC
>CAYFRE010000045.1:0-14630 GCA_964345455.1 uncultured Syntrophomonadaceae bacterium
TCCGCCCCATGGTCAATCCGGGTATAGAGGAGAACTCCCAGCCCGGCCAGGGCCAGGTTGGCGGCAGGGCCGGCCCAGGCGAGGCGCCTCTCGATATAGGGCTCCAGTTCAAGCTGTTCATCAATTTTGGCGATACCTCCGAAGGGGTAGAGTTCGATCTCGGTAATGTACAGGCCCAGCTTCCGCCCGGTAAAACCATGGGCGAACTCGTGCCACAGGATGATCAGGCAGATCAGGGCGAACTTAAGCCCCGCTCCGATCAAAAAACAGAAAAGGGCCAGGCATAAAAAAAGGGGATGAAGTCGAATGCGAATCCCGAAAAGTGAACCCAGCGGCAAGTGCAACCACCTCAGATCCTTCGCTTCGCTCAGGATGACAGTATTGATGCCCAGTGGGACAAACAGGTACGTCCCCATTGTCCCATTGTCCCGTTTCAGAGTGCGGCATCGCCTGTAAGCAGGGTCATCCATTCATCCGGCGGGGCTGCCGGGCGTCCGTCACAGCGCAGCTCGAAATGCAAGTGCGACAGATCGTAGCGGCGTGGCGGACCCAGCTTTCCCAGCAGCATTCCGGGCTCAACAGTATCCCCCTCTTTAACCTCGACCGCAGCCAACCCCCGGTAAATCATGATCCATCTGGACTGAGCTCCGATCACGACAGTATATAGATCGTTATCGCCGGCATCAACCTCCACCTGTTCCACCCTGCCGGCATGAACAGCTCTCACCGCGGAGCCTTCCGGGGCGGTCAGATCAATCCCGTAGTGCATCTGATCCCGGCCGGCAGCAGCATCCTCACGCAGACCAAAGCCGCTCCCGAGATTTCCGGCAAGAGGAAGAGAGGCTCCACCCGGTTCTGGCGAGGGCAACTCCATGTTATCCCAGATCAGGCGGAAGGCGGGCACCACTTTCTCGGAAAAGGAGTCCAGTTTAATATCCCATTCCACGACAAAGCGCAGGGCCCGCAACAGCGGCGCACCCCAGCCATAGCCGCCCCATATTAACAGTGCGGTGGTAAATACAATCACCACGGCCACGGTGATTTTCACCAGGAGATAGCGGTGCATCGATTTCCATACAGATACCAGGAAAAACGGTTTTGGACCAGCCGTTGAATCGTCAAGTGAAAAATCGCTTTTTCCATCCCAGCTCTCTTTTTCGGCCAGCCGCTGCTGCAACCTTGCCCGCAGTGTTGAAACCGGGGCACTCCTGCGCCTGTAGCTCATCGCGCCCCCTCTTTCCTCAAGATAATAAAAGGCCGGTCCCACTTTATCTATATTAGAATAGAAGGCGGATTATGATTTACCACTCATTATCAAAATTGTATTTTGTGGCGGCGCATGGCCACATTGAGGACAAGGCCGATGGAGGTTAGATTAACCAGGAGAGCGTTGTTGCCGTAGCTCATAAAGGGGAGAGGGATCCCGGTTATCGGCATAATGCTGATGGTCATTCCGATATTCACCAGCACCTGGAAAAAAATCATTACCGCCACCCCGCAGCAAAGCAGGGCGCCAAACTGATCCTTGGACTGGGTGCCAATCCAAAGGATGCGGTAAATCAAGAATAGGTAGAGCAGGAGCAGCACCACCGCCCCGACATAGCCCATCTCCTCGCCGAAAACAGAGAAGATCATATCGGTGTAATGTTCTCCCAGGAATCCAAGGCGGACCTGGGTGCTGTTAAACAGCCCCTTGCCGAAAGGACCGCCGGAACCGATCCCGATCATCGATTGCAGCAGCTGCCATCCCTGGTCGGTCGGATCCATCTCCGGGTTGATGAAAGCAAGGAGGCGGCTTTTCTGGTAACCTTTCAGCAAATAAAACCAGCACAGCGGCGCTACCGCCAGCCCGCTCCCGATCAACACGGCCAGGTGACGTCCCTGCACCCCCGCCACATAGAGCATTCCCAGGAGGATCGCCAGGAAAATGAGAGAGGTGCCGAGATCAGGCTGGATGAAAATTAATGCCATCGGCAGGGCGGTCGCTAACAGGGGCGGAAGTAGATCCTGGAAATAGGGCAGCTTGCCCTCCTTCTCCGCCAGCAGCCGGGCCAGGGTGATAATTATGATCACCTTGGCAATCTCAGAAGGCTGCAGGTCAAAGAAACCGATCTGGATCCGGCGCATCGCTCCTTTTTCCACTTCCCCGATCACCAGAACCAGGACCAGCAGAAGCAGATTGATTGCGTAAAGATAGCCGGTCCAGTTGCTGAAATTAACGTAGTCGATAAAACATACCAGCAACATCAGGGCAGTTCCCACCCCCATGAAAAGAAGCTGCCTTTTTACAAAATAAAGTGGATCGGAAAGCCCCTCCATACCCTGCGTGGCGCTGTATAGTGTAAACGTGCCGACCGCACAAAGAGCGATTACTGTCAGTAAGAGATAGAAATCGAAATTTTTAATCAGCCGGCGGTTAATCATCTGTTTCACTGACTCCTTTGATTTTTCCCGTAAAATAATATTCCATGATCTCGGCGGCAACGGGAACAGCGCCGGTAGCGCCGATACCTCCGTGTTCGATAATTACCGCCATGGCAATTTGCGGATTTTCGTAGGGGGCGTAACCCACAAAGAGGCTGTGAGCGGGGATGCTCCCGTTCACCTCCGCCGAGCCTGTTTTGCCCGCAGATGTCACCGGCAGCCTGGAAAAGTAATAATAGCCCGTCCCGCGCGGCCTGGTTACGCCGCGCATTCCCTCGCGGATGATTCCCATGGTTTTGTCTGATATCTGCGCCTGTCGTAAAGGTTCCGGCTCGGCTTCATGGACAATCTGCCCCTCGCTGTCCACTGCTTTCTGCACCATGTACGGCCGGTAATGCGTGCCTCCATTGGCAATGATGGCAGCATAGTTGGCCATCTGCAGCGGGGTGATGCTGTTGTATGACTGTCCGATGGCCGCGCTCATTGTTTCTGCCGGATACCACTGCTCCCCACCGGTCACGGCGGCCTTGTATTCGCGGCTGGCCACCACCCCGGCGGACTCGCCCGGGAGATCCTCCAGTCCGGTAGGGCTGCCAAATCCATATTCCCGGGCATAGTGGGCCACCGCATCGATCCCGGCCCGCAGTCCGGCGTGGTAAAAGTAGATATTGCAGGAAACAGCCAGGGCCCGGTAGAAGTTGAGCGACCCGTGAGCAATACTGTGATAACAGGTTTTTGTATCGCCGTACAATCTAACCACCCCGGAACACCGGATAATATCTCGGTCGCTGATCACCCCTTTTTCGAGAGCCGCCGTAGCGGTGACCATCTTGAATGTCGAACCGATGGGGTAACTGGCCTGGATCGCGCTGTTGACCAGGGGACGCTTGGGATGTTCGCTCAATCTCTCATATTCTTCGTGAAACGTATTCAGATCATAAGAAGGGTAATTGGCCATGGCCAGGATGGCTCCGCTGTTGGGATCAAGAATTACCGCCGAGGCGCGGCCGGCATATTTGCTCCCCTCTTTCTTGACAACAGTCTGCACCCGCCTGGCCAGGGCTTCTTCGGCGGCTTTCTGCAGATCCAGATCTATGGTCAGGTAGAGATTGTTTCCCGGAACCGGTTCTTTACGTTCCAGGTAGTTGATCGGCTGGCCCATATTGTTGGTCTCGATAAGCTGCTCCCCGTCAACTCCCCGTAGATACGGTTCCCAGGTCCGCTCTATTCCCTCCTGGCCGACAAGGTCGCCCTCTTTGTAATCATAACCGTCCCCGGCCCAACGTTTCCGGGTGAGCTCATCCACGGGACCCTCGCCGAGAAAACCGAGAACGTGAGCGGCCGTGGAGCCGGCTTCGTATTCACGGATCGGCCTGATCTCGATATTGACCCCTTTCAGTTTCCAGAGGTATTCCGATATTTGGGCAATTGTCTCCATGGTAATATCGCTTTTGAGGCGCAGGGGCAGGTAGCGCATGTAGAGCCGTTCTTTGATGGCCTCATAAATCTCTTCTTTATCGATCTGCAAAATTTCACTCAGATTGCTAATCGTTTCATCGTCATATCCTTCGCCCATATCCATCAGCGAAACCACAAACCCGGGACGGTTGGATGCCAGAAGTTTACCCTCGATGTCGTAGATTTCGCCGCGAGTCGCCGGAAGGGTGATCTTGGTAAAACGGTTTTGCTCGGCCCGGTACCAGTAATAATCATGCTTCAAAACCTGCAGGTAGGCAAGCCTTCCGGCGAAAAAAATAAAGACCATGATCACCAGGATGAGGATTATACGAACGCGGCGGAGCATGGTTTTGGTCATCTGATCGCCCCCCTGCGCCGGCTAAAACCGGTTCTCGGCTGCTTCTTTCTATGATACAAGCGAAAGAAAAGCGGATAAATCAACAAGGCCAGGGCCATGTTGTAAAAGGCTTTGGGGATGAAGAGACGGCTGAGGCTCCATTCAACCGGCTGGCCGTAACCGATGAGCTGGCTCACCAGCAAATGGAGAACGAATTCATGCGTTAGTGTACCCACAAAAACCAGCAATACCGGAGCAAGCAGCTGCTCCCGGTAAAGTTCCCGTCCCAACAGGCCGGCACCGTAACCCAGCAGCATCTTCGCCAGGGCGAAGAAACCGAGCGCCTTGCTGAAAATGATATCCTGGAGCAGACCGGCACAGAGCCCGATGGCCGCACCGCGCCGCTCGCCGAGAATAAAACCAAGCGATACCACCATTATCAAAAATATATCGGGAAGCGCCTTTTCGAGCATGAAGAAGGAAAAAACAGAACCTTCCACCAGCAGGGCAAGAATAAAACCGGCGCCGACCAGCAAATAGAAGATCATGGTCCTGTCTCATCCTCCTCCCGTGATTCTCCAGTTTTAGCCTGCGGTTCTGCGGGTATTCCTTCTTCAAGTATGATCAGCACTTCTTCCAAGCGGTTGAAATTAACCCTGGGCTCAATTAACGCTGAAAGAACCATGCCGGGCTGATCCTGGATCACCTCTTTGATCGTGCCGATCAAAATACCCTTCGGGAAAATACCGCCCAGTCCGGAGGTGATGAGCACATCACCCGGTTGAATCTTCGCCTCCAGCGGCAGGTAGGTGATTCTTAAATAGGTGGGATCCTCGGCATAACTCTCAACAATACCGGCGGTTACCGGATCGCGAGTCCGCTGGATCATCGCGCTCACCTGCAGCCGCGGGTCGGTAAGCAGAAGAACCTGGCCGGAGTTCGGCGATACGGAGGAGATCATCCCCACCAGGCCCCTGTCGGTGGTCACCACCATCTCCCGCCTGACTCCGTCAAGATAGCCGCGATTGATTGTAACCGTGCCGAACCACTGGCTGGGGTCACGGGCGATCACTTCCGCGGCAAGCAGCCGATGCTCGCTCTCTTCTTTAAATTCAATCAGTTCCCGGTAGCGGTAATTTTCTTTCTGCAACTCCTGGAACTGGACCAGCTGCTGCTCCAGAAAGGAAATCTTTTTACGCAGGAGATCATTTTCAGCCTTCAGTTCGTAAAAAGAGACGATGGCATCAAAAAAGGACTGCAGCTTCTGACCGGCGGATGAAAAAGCCGTCTGCGCAGGGGCAAACAGGGCCAGCAAGGCGTCCTCTACCGGAGTAAGCTGCTTCCGGCCCTCACCGGTAAAAACAATAAGCAGCAGCAAACCGACCACAACCACGAGCAGCGCCACCAGGCTCCTGCGGTTTTGATTTCGCCTCGCCAATGGGAACACATCCTATTATTTTATCCCGGCGCCGGTTACCGCTCCCGGGCATACCGGTCTACCGGTTCCACAGCCGTTCTCGCTAAACGCCCTTGCGGGCGGTCAATGCCAACCGGCGGAGCAGATTGATCTCGGTCAGGACCTTCCCCGCCCCGATGACAACACAATCCATCGGGTTGTCGGCCAGATAGACTGGCATTCCCGTCTCTTCGGAAGCCCGCCGGTCAAATCCGTGCAGCAGCGCTCCCCCTCCGGTGAGCACAATCCCTTTATCCATCACATCAGCCGCCAGCTCGGGCGGTGTCTTTTCGAGAGTCACCCTGATCGCTTCGAGTATTATCTCCAGGGGATCCTCCAGGGCATCCTTAACCTCTGCGGAGGTTACTTTGAGTGTTTTCGGCAGGCCCGTCACGAGGTCACGGCCGCGGATCTCCATTTCGGAGTTATTGTCTTTGTGGAAAGCCGTGCCGATCTTTATTTTTACCTCTTCGGCAGTCCGATCGCCGACCATGAGGTTATGTTTTTTCTTGATAGATTGAATGATCGCTTCATCCATGTCATCCCCGCCCACGCGGATGGACTTGCTGGTGACGATACCGCCCAGGGAGATTATGGCCACCTCGGAGGTGCCGCCGCCGATATCAACAACCATGCTGCCGGTAGGTTCTTCCACGGGAAGACCGGCCCCGATGGCCGCGGCCATCGGTTCTTCCACCAGGTAAGCTTCACGGGCTGCCTGGCCGGTAGCGTCGAGAACCGCCCGCTTCTCTACCTCGGTTACCCCGGAAGGGATACAGATGATCACCACAGGACGGAACATCGGACGCCGGGGGCTGGCCAGGTTAATAAAGTGATTGATCATTGTTTGTGTGACGTCAAAATCAGCGATCACGCCGTCTTTCATCGGGCGGATGGCAATAATATTGCCGGGAGTGCGGCCGATCATATGTTTCGCTTCCGCGCCGACAGCGAGGATTGCACCGGTGTCGCGGCGGACAGCCACCACGGAGGGCTCCCGCAGGACTACACCTTTGCCCTTGATGTAGACCATGGTATTGGCGGTACCCAGATCGATCCCGATTTCCTTGGAAAAAACCCTGAACAGTGAAGCCATAATATACCCCTTCCTTATCCTAACCGCAGCCAAAATCAGGTTAGATTATTACGAAATTGAATTGTTAATCTTTGCCAGGCCGGAAAAGGTCCACCGCCTGCCAGTTACAACATTATAACATTTTATGCTCCTGATATTTTCCCCCCGTTCCTGATAATTTATGTCAACTAAAGCAGCCCTTTCTCTTTGAAACTGAAGTAGCAGCCATCACCGATAACAATGTGATCCCGCACGGCAATACCCAGAATATTGCCGGCCTCCACCAGGCGCCTGGTCACCTCCAGATCTTCCTGGCTGGGAGAGGGATCGCCGCTGGGGTGGTTGTGCACCAGGATTACCGAAGCGGCGCTTTTGCGCAGCGGAATATTGAATATTTCCCGGGGATGCACAATTGACGCATTGAGGCTGCCGATGGAGATCTCTTCCTTCGAAATTACATGGTTCTTTGTGTTGAGGAGCAGGATCATGAAATGCTCCTTCCTCTTGTAGCGTAACTGCTCCATGAAGAGCGCCGCAGCCCGCTGTGGACTGGTGATACTCTCGGCCTCATCAGGAGGCAGCGTGGCCAGGCGGCGGCCCAGTTCCAGAGCCGCCTTGATCTGGATTGCCTTGGCCGGTCCCACCCCTTTGATCTCCTCCATCTCTTCGAGCGAGAGGTCGGGCAAGAATCGCAACCCCCCGCTGCGGGAAAGCAGCCGTACCGCCAGCTGCACCGCCGATTCCCGGGCGCTGCCGCTGCGCAGCAGGATGGCCAGCAGCTCGGCGTTGGAAAGAGCTCCTGCACCAAGCATTAGCAGCTTTTCCCGAGGCCGCTCTTCACAAGGCAAATCCCTGATCAACAATTGGTTTTCCTCTGTCATCGCCTTACCTCCATCCGGACCATGGTTTTATCTCCATGCGGGAAAGAAGTAGAAAGAGCTGGTACAGAGGCAGTCCGACCACGTTAAAGTAACATCCCTCAATTCTTTCTACAAAAACAGCCGCTTTACCTTGAATGGCGTAGGCGCCGGCTTTTCCCATCGGTTCGCCGGTGGCCACGTAAGCGTCAATCAGCTCATCCTCCAGAGCCCGCATCCAGACACGGGTTTCAGCAAAAACGCTTTCCTGCTTATTCGTTCGCGCATCAACCAGGGCCAGCCCGGTGAACACGCTGTGCCGTCCACCGCTCAACCGGTGCAGCATCCGGCGGGCTTCGTTCCGGTCCGCGGGTTTGCCGAGGAGTTCCCCCCGGTGATAAACGACAGTATCAGCGCCGAGGACGATCCCTTCCCGGAGAACTGCGGCAACCCGCTGCGCTTTCTGCAATGCCAGGTAGACCGCCGATTCAGCCGGGTTTATTAATTCCGTCCTCTCTTCTACTTGCAGATCGCTCAAAATGACGCGATGGGGGATCCCGGCCTGCTTGAGCAGCGCCGCCCGGCGGGGAGAAGCCGAAGCGAGGATCAACTTCATCCGGCCACACCCGGCCCTCCGGCGTGACGGAGCGCCCGCCTGGTAACACCTTCCAGATAATAAGCAGCCAGGCCGGTAAAAATACCGGTGGGTACGGCCAGCAACAGGAGCAGGGGAAAATAACCCCGCAGCAAGGCCGTGCTGCCGATCACAGCTCCTGCAACAGCGAGCTGGGCCAGGTTATGCGCCGCCGCCCCAAGCACGCTGACTGAAATAAGGCTGAGATAACCCTTTCGCATCATGAGCACCGCCAGGGACATTACCGCGGTACAGGCCAATCCGCCGGCAAGGCTCAACCAGAAGCCAAACCCCAAAAAGGTGCCGCCGATCAGGCTGCCGATGATCGTGCGCAGCACCGCTACCAGCAGGCCACTGCGCGCTCCGTAGAGAACGATGGTTAGAAGGGTAATCATATTTGCAAGACCCAAACGCACTCCGGGGACAGGCATCGGCAGCGGCAGCGCCGCCTCGACAGTATGGATCACCACGGCGAACGTGATCAGCGCCGCCAGGTAGGTTATCTTGAAAAGGTTGCGCCTCATTTATATTCCCCTTAATTAAATTATCCAAAAAGGTGACTTTTCCTCTCGTAAAATCAACCATTGTTAAAAAAGAGAGGCAGTGATTGCCTGCCCGCGGCGATCACGGTCAACTTTCACCGGGTAGCTCGACGGAATCTTGCAGCCCGCTTGAGATCAACAGCTCGAGCTGCGGGGTCACCAGGATGGCCTCGACACCGGGAAGACTCTCCACCAGGGCCAGGCCGCGCTGCGGTCCCATCACAATAAGAGCTGTAGAAAGAGCGTCAGCCTCAACAGCCGTCGGGGCCACCACGGTGACGCTGAGCAGGGTGCGGGCCGGATAACCGGTGTGGGGATCGATAATATGGTGGTAGCGCACCCCGTCCTCTTCAAAAAAGCGCTCGTAATCCCCTGAAGTGACCACCGCCCCCTTTTGGGACCAGGAGACCACGGCAATCAGATCGCCGTCACGGCGGGGATGCCTCACTCCGATCCGCCAGGAGGAACCGTCCGGCTTGGGCCCGAGTATGCCGATATCTCCGCCCGCATTGATCAGGGCATGTCCGATCCCGGCGCGGGCAAGCAGGTCCAGCCCCCCGTCAACAATATAGCCCTTGGCAATACCGCCAAGATCCAGCGACATGCCGGAGCGAGGGAGAAAGATTTTCCTTGCGGCAAAGTCACTTTCAATCAGGCTGTGATCAACCAGGGCCCCGGCTGCTTCAATTTCAGCAGGTTCGGGCACACGATAATGCTCTCCCTGGAAACCCCATGCCTCAAGCAGGGGAGCAATCGTGGGGTCAAAAACCCCTTCGGTTAAAGCGGCATAATGAAGCGATTGTTGAATTACTGCCGCCGTCTCCGGGCTGACCCGTACCGGGCTCTTCCCGGCGGCGCGGTTGATCTTCGTTACATCACTGGAAACATCCGTGTAGCTCAAGAGCTGCTCCAGGCGCCTCATCTCGACAAATAGCTCCTCTTTCACCCGCCCGGCTTCTCCGGAACTGCAGCTGTAAATCTTAAGGCTGACATCGGTATCCATGAGCATTTGCTGATAGCTGAAAAGTTTTTTTGCGGAACTGCCTCGGGATAGAACCGCGATACCAACAGATCCGGCAGCGATGGCAATAAATATGAGCAGGGCGATCAGGAGACCGCGTTTTTTTCGCGGCAAAGCGGGCTGCTTTTTCCCGGTCCCTTTACGGGTATGCTGCCAGATCAAAAACTGTCCCCTTCCTGTTTAAACATCTCAGCCTTAAATATAACATCATCGCCGTAAAATTAACAGGGGAAATAACCGGGTTTCAGGATTGGCCTCCATCGAAAAGGGCTGCCCCTACTTTTCAGACAGCCCCGCTATTAACATGAACATTTGAGACTCAGGCGGTGGCAGCCTCCGGCCCGGCAGTGTCATTTGCGGCTGACTCACGGCGGGGATGGATTGCATTAAAACGGCATTTCTCCACGCAGAGACCGCAGTCGTCGCATTTCTCGAGGTCGATTACGGCAAGATTATCTTCCATGCTAATGGCCTCACGGGGACAGGCCCTGACACAAGCTTTACAGCCGGTACATCCTACTTCACAGGCCCTGCTCACCGTTTTTCCACGCTCGCGCGAACTGCACCAGACCAGGTGTCCCTGGTCACCTTTTGGAATAAGGCGGATGATGCCACGCGGGCAGGCGTCGCGGCAGAGGCCGCAGCCCCCGCATCTGGCCTCGTCAATCTGGGGCAATCCATCCGGACCCATCGAAATTGCCTCAAAAGGGCAGGTCCGCACACAGTTGCCCAGGCCCAGGCAGCCATCGGGGCAAGCCTTGGAACCGCCGTGATACTGCTGGGCGTAGACGCAGTCAGAAATCCCGTCGTATATAAAGAGCTCCCTGGAGCGCTGCCGGTCCCCCCGGCAGAAAACTGCTGCCACCAGCGGTTTTACCGAGGCCGCCTCCTGCCCCATGATTCCCGCAATAGCCCCGGCAGCCATACTTCCGCCGGGGATGCAGCCGTTCACCGGCGCTGATCCTTCAACAACCGCTTCGGCGAATTTATTGCACCCCGCGTAGCCGCAGGCGCCGCAATTGGCGCCGGGCAACTCTTCGCGGATCGCTTCCACACGGGGATCCGAGGCTACGGCAAAAAAATGCGCCGCTACCCCCAGGAAAATGCCCAGGATGGCGCCCACGCCTCCCAGGGTGGCGACAGCATACAAGATTTCCAATGTTTTCACCTCGCTGTAATAAATAAATCCTGTCCGTTGACAACCACATAGATCTATTACGATTAAAGGGTTAACATGCCTTTGAAACCCATAAAAGCCAGCGAAAGAATGCCCGCGGTAATCAAGGTAATTGCCGTTCCCTGCAGCGGCGCAGGAACCCTGGCCAACTCCAGGCGTTCCCTGATTCCCGACATGATCACCAGGGCCATCCAGAAGCCAAGTGAAGCGGCAATCCCGAAGATTACCGATTCAAGCAGCGTGAATTCCTGCCGCACCGCCAGCAGCGCTACCGCCAGGACGGCGCAGTTGGTCGTGATCAGGGGGAGGTAGATCCCTAGCCCCTGGTAAAGGGTTGGACTGGCCTTCCGCAAAAATGTCTCCACCAGCTGCACCATGCCGGCAATAACCAGGATAAAGGTGACCAGTTGCAGAAACTCCAGACCCAGCGGAACGAGGATCTGATAATGGATCAACCAGGTCACCAGCGTGGAAATTGTGATCACAAAAACAACAGCCATGCCCATCCCCATGGCAGTCTCCATTTTTCGAGAAACGCCGAGGAAGGGACAGATCCCAAAAAAACGCTGCAGGACAAAATTGTCCACCAGGATATAGATAAACAAGATTGAAATCAGTTTTTCCATGCCCGTCCTCCGTAAAAAATAATGAACCGGATTTAATCGATCTGCAACCGCTTAAAAATGATATTGGTTAGCGCCAGCAGCAGGCCCAGGGCAATAAAGGCCCCGGCAGGCTGCGCAAAAACCCGCATCGGCTCAAAATTGGGCCCAAACAGTTTCAAGGCGTACTCCGTCTCGGCCAGGAAAGTGCCGTTGCCGAAGATCTCCCGCACCAGGGAGAGCAGGAGCAGCCCCAGGGTAAATCCCAGACCGGTGCCGATCCCGTCGCAGAGCGAGCGCAGCACCGGCTGCTTGCCGGCAAAAGCCTCGGCCCGGCCGAGAATGATGCAGTTGACCACGATCAGGGGGACAAACACCCCGAGAGCGGTGTAGAGAGCGGGGACAAAAGCCTGCAGCACCATTTCAACAATCGTCACGAAAGTGGCGATGATCACGATGTAACAGGGGATCCGGACCTGCTCCGGGATAAAGCGTCGCAGGCTGGAGATGACAATGTTGGAACAGGTCAACACCGCCACCACCGCCAGCCCCATCCCCAGTCCGTTCTTGAACAGGACGGTAACGGCGAGTGTGGGGCACATTCCCAGCACCAGCCGGAATATCGGATTCTCTTCAAAAATTCCCCGGGTAATATCTTTCAAATAATTATTCTTCACCGCTTTCACCACCTTCCAGGTTCAGGGCCCGGGTTAAGGCATCCAGAACAGCGTCAACAATCCCGGCGCTGCTTTCAGTGGCCCCGGTCTTTGTATCAACCTCCAGCGTCTGCTCGTCAATGATCTGCGGCGGGATGATTGCCGCAGCATCGGCGAGGTAAGTAGGAGTTTCTTCATGCTCCACGATCTCGATAACGGTAATCTTTCCACCGGCCACGGTTACCTCGACCACGATTTCACCGAAAAGTCCTTCGCCGGTTCCGCGGTAGGTGCCGTCAGGCACGGCGGTAATATCGAAAGGCTCTTCTTTTTCAATGTGGAGGAAGTTCTCGGCAACCACTGCCAGAACCCGGCGGATGGAATCGATCATCGGCGCGGTGCTTTTGGTCGCGCCGCTGACCGTATCGACATCCTCTCCCGGCTGTAGCTGATCGAGACAACTTTTCCCGATGAACTGCTTCTGAAACCGGGGCTTCTCGATCACGTCACCGACTCCCTGGGTCTCGCTGTGCTCGACAATGCGAATACCAAGTATTTTACCCTCTTTATCCGCGGCCAGGTTGTAGCTGATCGGGCCGTCGTACCCTTGCACGCCGGTCGACGCCATCACGCCGAGAAGCTCTCCCGCAGCGTCATAAACCAGATCAAAAGTATCCTCTTCAAGGACTTCACTCTTGAAATCATCAACCCGGGGAAAGTATTCTTTAAGAGCGCTGTGGTAATCTTCTTCCTGCCGCTGTGCAATAGCCGGCGCGGTAAGCATGTTGGCTCCCGCAAGAAGTCCCGCGGCCACGGCAGTAACCACTACCAGGGTTAAAACGAGGCGGATAAGCTCACGCAATCCGCTTCACCTCCCCAAATTTTCTGGGAATAGTAAATTTATCGATCAACGGGGTCAGCGCGTTCATCGTCAATATGGCAAAGGTAACCCCTTCAGGATAGGCGCCAAAGAGGCGTATCAGCATCGTGATCAAGCCGCAGCCCACTCCAAAAATCAGTTTGCCATTGGGCGTTACCGGTGAGGTAACCATATCGGTAGCCATGAAAAGCGCCCCCAGAAGGACACCCCCCGCGAGAAGATGAAAAAGTCCGGTCATATAATTGTTCTGATAAAATCCGCCGCCGAAGACAGTGCCCATGATCCAGACGGTTCCCATGAATCCGCCCGGGATGCGCCAGTCAATATGGCCTTTATAGAGCAGCCAGAAGGCTCCGAAAAGAAGGGCCAGGGCGGATGTTTCACCCAGGCAGCCGGCCATGTTACCGATAAGAAGCTGGCTCAGCGAAACCTTCATGGCTTCGGCTTCACCCGCCAGGGGGGTGGCCGTGGTAACCGCGGAAATGTCGGCAAAGAAATGGAACGGTTTCGGGACCGGCCAGATTGGACCGGAGATACGGGTCCCCCAGGAGATCACCAGGATGGCCCGGCCGACCAGCGCCGGGTTGAAAATATTGTATCCAAGACCGCCGTAAACCTGCTTCCCGATAATGATCGCGGTAATCGCCCCGATGGCGGGGATCCACCAGGGAACGTTTGGCGGCAGGGTCATGGCCAGCAGCAAACCGGTCACCGCGGCGCTGCCGTCGCCAAATATATTCAACCGGCGCAACCAGATGGCTTCAGCCAGCATGGCGGCGCCCACTGCCACGCCCATGGTGATCAATGCCCGGTAACCGAATAAAAATACGGCCACAACCACGACCGGCCCGAGGGCGATCAGCACATCGAGCATTACACTTTGCACTGATTGAATCGTGCGGGTGTGAGGCGATGAAGATATTACCAGTTTTCCATTCATTTTGATCACTCCCATCTCAAAGGCGCCGTTAACCTTTGCGCCTGGCGAGCACTTCCGCCTTGGCAATTCTGATCCACTGCGTCAGGGGAATGCGGGCCGGGCAGATATAGGCGCAGCAGCCGCATTCAATGCAATCGGCGGCATGCAGTTTTTCCGCCCGGCCATAGAGGCCGTGCTCGGCCGCCTGGGCAATGAATGTGGGCACCAGGCTGATCGGACAGGCCAGGATGCACCTGGCACAGCGGATGCAACTGCCGCTTTCATAAAGCTCCACATCTTCGGATGTCAAGGCCACGATACCCGAGGTCCCCTTGATTACGGGCAGATCGGTCGTCGGTTGGGCCAGGCCCATCATCGGCCCGCCTGTGATCACCTTGCAGGTCTCCTCTTTCAGGCCGCCGCAAAAATCAAGCAGGCCGCTTACCAGTGTGCCCACCCGTACCATCAGGTTGGCCGGCCGCCTGACCCCTTCACCGGTGACAGTAACCACACGTTCAGTCAACGGCTTGCCTTTCCTGATAACCTCGGATATGGCCACGGCGCTGCCCACGTTATGGTTGACCACGCCTAC
>CAYFRE010000046.1:0-14595 GCA_964345455.1 uncultured Syntrophomonadaceae bacterium
CTTCACCGCCGGCGGCCTGCCCGGAGCCCTGGTTTACCTGGAGGGACTGACCGACAGGAGATCAACCGAAGAGATAGTCCGTACCCTGATCCTCGAATCAGAGAAATTGAAGATCGCGCTAAAAAAAGGCCGGGGATTGGAAGTCGCCCGGGAGAGTCTCCTCACGACAGATGAGCTCAGCCCGGTAGTCAATATTGCCGACCTCTTCGCCGGGATGGCCCGCGGCGGCGCCGCCGTCTTCCTGGACGGCAGCCCGGGAGCGCTGATCTGCGACACCAGAGAGCCCAAGACCAGGCCGGTCAGCGAACCGGAAAACGAGACCGCCCTGCGCTCGCCGCGCGACGGCTTTATCGAAAACCTGCGCATCAACACCTCCTTAATCCGGCTCCGGCTCCCCATCCCCCAGCTCTGGATCGAGACCATGATCCTGGGCAAGCTTAGCCGCACCGAAGTGGCCCTGGTCTATATCAAGGGGCTGGCCAGGGATAAACTGGTCCGCGAAGCGCGCTCCAGGCTGCAGCAGATCGATATCGACGCCGTTCTCGGAACCGGTTACCTCGAAGATTTTATTGAAGACAACCCTTACACTCTCTTTCCGCTGACCTACCGCACCGAGAGGCCGGACAAGGTTACCGCCGCGCTGCTGGAGGGGCGGGTGGTGATCCTGGTTAACGGAACCCCCTTTGCCCTGATCATCCCCACCGAGCTGGCCATGCTCATGCAGGCTCCCGACGATTACTTTGAACCCCTGCCCATCGGTGTATTTATCCGCCTGCTGCGTTACGCCGCCCTGACCGTCTCCTTGATCCTGCCGGGACTCTACGTCGGCGTGGTTACCTTTCATCCCGAACTTCTGCCGACAACTCTTTTTTTACGTATCATCAGCACTCGCGAAGGGATCCCCTTTCCGGTGATTGCCGAGATGCTGCTCCTGGAGCTAATTTTCGAGATCTTGCGCGAAGCGGGTCTTCGCCTTCCCCCGGCCATCGGCCCGGCCATCAGTATCGTCGGCGCGCTGATTTTGGGAGATGCCGCCATCCGCGCCGGCCTGGTCTCGCCGGGAGTGGTGATCATCGTGGCGCTGACCGCCATCGCCGGCTTCTCCACACCTGCATATGCGCTGGGCACCGCCTTCCGGCTGCTCCGCTTCACCTTTACTATTGTCGGGGCCACCTTCGGGCTCTTCGGACTGCAGTTCGCCCTGCTGCTGACCATCATTCACCTCTGCAGCATGCGCTCCTTCGGCATGCCCTATCTCAGCCCGCTGGCGCCGCTGATCTTATCTGATCTCAAAGACTCAATTATCACTGTCTGGTGGTGGGGAATGCGGGCCCGTCCGAAACTGCTCGGCGGGCGTGAACCGCTGCGCCAGCCTTCCGGGCAAAAACCGGAACCCGGACAGGATCCCGAAGAGCGGGAAAGGAATTAAAGATGCTTCAGGAAAAGATCGCCAACCGCCAGCTTTATTTTATTCTCTTCATGAGCCGCTGCAATATCGCCGTGGCCTTCCTGCCGGTGCTGACCACCGCCGACGCCTTCCAGGATGCCTGGATTTCCAGCATTATTCAATTTTTTCCGGCGGCGCTGCTGCTCCTTTTTTTCGGCGGCCTTGGCACCCGCTTCCCCGACTTGACCCTGGCCCAGTACAGCGAAAAGCTGCTTGGCCGCTGGCCGGGCAAGGCGCTGAGCCTGGTTATCCTGTGGACCTTTCTGCACATGGCCGCAATCGAGGTGCACTCCTACGCCGGTATGCTGGTGACAGTCTTCCTTCCGGATACCCCCATGCTCTTCTTGATTACCGCCATGGTCATCGCCTCGGCCGCGGCGGCCTATGCCGGGATCGAGGTGATCGGACGGGCCGCCGACCTGCTCTTCCCGGCCTATCTTCTCATGATCATCGGCAGCCTGCTCATGCCGCTCCCCCTGTTGAAGGTGATGTCTTACAACCTCGAACCTGTTTTCGCGCGCGGCTTCAGTCCGGTAATACGAGGCGCGATCACACAGGCGGCAGTCACGTTGCAGTTTTTGGTCCTGACCATGCTGACTCCTTCCGTTAACGAACCTAAACGGGCCCTGCGGAGCTCGCTGGGGGCCCTGGCCGGAGCCAGCGCTGTCTTGATCCCCATCGCTTTGTTAACGGTAATCATTCTCGGTCCGATGCAGGGAGCGCGGGCCGTCTTCCCCTTTTTCGGCATGGTCCGGGTGATCGCGCTCAGCGAATTCATCGAGCGGGTCGAGGCGCTGGCGGTCTTCGCCTGGGGGCTGGGCCTCTTTGTCGAGGTGGCGGTCTATCTTTACTGCGGAGCGAAAGGCCTTTCCCAGGTACTAGGCCTGGCAAACTATCGTCCTCTGATCCTGCCCATGGCTGTAATCTGGATTGTCCTCGGGATCCATGTCTCCAAAAACGTGTTTCAACTGCTCGAGTTTTTCAAACCCCTGTTTTTCGCTCCTTACGCCCTGGCCATCATGATCGTCCCTTTCACCATCCTCTGGTTGGCTTATTTCATGCGCCGGTCTTCAAGGAGGCGATCCGGTGCGTCTTAAACGCCTGATGCTGATGCTGTTACTTGTCGCCATCCTGGCCGGAGGTCTCTGCGCCGGCTGCTGGAACCGCCGCGAACCGGAGCTTCTGGGCGTGGTGTTAGCGGCGGCCTTCGATTATGATCCGGAAAGCGGCCTTTACCAGGTTTTCGCCCAGCTGGCCAACCCCATCGTCATGGGAGGAGGCAATGGCGGATCTTCCGGAGACGGGGGAGGGGACGGCGGCGGGAAGAAACCTTTCTGGACGGCGGTTGCAGAGGGGCACACCCCTTTTGAAGCCATCCGCAACCTGGTCGAGACCTCCAGCCGGGACCTTTGTTGGGCCCACTGCCGGGTGGTCCTCTTTTCAGAAGATCTGGCCCGGCGGGGGATTAAAGATATCATGGATCTCTTTGAGCGGGAACGGCAGTTCCGCCTTATTGTCAAGCCGGCGGTGGTTGATGGTGATCTGCGCAAAATAATTGAAGCTGATTTTCCGCTCGAGGAGACCGGGGCGCGGGGCCTGGATCGCTTTATCGTGACCACCCGCTTTGAAAGATCGATCTTCCCGGAGAAGAATTTAAATGAGTTGATCACCACCTGGTCCCAGCCCGGTAAAGAGATGATTATCGGGCGGCTGGAGGTTCTCGAGACCGGAAAAAACAGCAGCGGCGAGAGCGGCGGCGGAGCCACCGGCGCGCCGGCCCGGATCGGAGGCAGCGCCCTCTTCCGCGGCGATCGCATGGTCGGATGGGCCACCGCCAAGCAGACCCAGGGATGGGCTTATGCCGCCGGCCGCGCTTTCCGCTCCAACTTTGTGATCGAATCGCCCGTGAAAGAAGGAAGTTATATCAGCATTGAAGCATTCGGCCTCAGCACCCAAATGCGCCTGCGCGGCGATGAGAAGAACTGGCGAATCGAGCTAACGGTGAAAATGCAGGGCCGCATCCAGGAATTTGGCGAACCGGGGAATCTCGACACCGAAAGTGAGCTAATTCGCTCCCTGGAGAGGCGGGCCGCCGAGGCGGCACGCAACCGCATCGAGGCGATGCTCAGCCGTTCCCAGGAGCTGAAGGCGGACGTATTCGGGTTTGGCAACCTGATCTACCGGAAGTGGCCGCTGTTGTGGCAGAAGATCGGCAGCAGGTGGGACGAAGAGCTTTTTCCGCAGTTAAATATTGATCTTGTTGTAGAGTTCAGGATTCTCCGCGCCGGACTGGTTAAAGACTCGTTATAGGAGGAATACCGGAATGATAGCCTGGGTTGCGCTGGCCATGATTTTGATCGCCTTGATCCAGGTCCCCGCGCTGGTCAACCGGAAAAGATGGCCGGAGCTGGCCGGGTTCGCCGCCGTCTGGATTGCCGCCACTGTCTACGCTCTTCTGATCACCGCCGGCGTTCCCATCCCCAATCCGATGGAGCTGCTGCGCTCTTTCTACAGCTGATTCTATCCCCTCGTCGGCGTCAACTTTTAGCACGCCCTCAAACAGATAAATTCACCCATAATTTATAAACATGCATCCAGAAAATAGAATACTAACGAGAAAAACCGGCTTTAAAACTGCCGGCTTTTCTCGTTATCACTGAGGAAGATCGTGAGCCGCGCGGCTTCGCCATTACCTTCGATGAATATCCTTCAAAAAATGATAGGGGAATTTCGGGTAATAGTTCAACTTATCTGCCAGTGCAAAGAACTGTGAACTATGTTGGGGGTATTTCACCCCCAAAGCGGTCAACATGATGCTTTTATCATAAGGAAACATTGCCAGATGAGTTATTTTATCCGGCGCCGGCTCAGCGCTACCCGCCAAACAGGCCGCAAAGTAGCGCTCCTCCGGGTTGTCTTTAAGCATTTCCAGCGCTTTTTGCAGGGATGACTCCGCCATCTCCTCTTCACCCTGATTTTTTGCAGCGATATACAGCAGCAGATATTCGGTTGCACTTGCGTGCTCCACCTGGTCAAGAACGCTCATGGCATCAGCCAATTGCCCCGAGGTTAACGAGATTTCGAAAGCGAAGCGTTCTCTGTCTAGAGCTGACAGCAGCTCCAGATATTCATCTACTTCCCCCCCCCGCATATGCTGTCACTGCCTGTAGATACCTGTTCAGGACCCCGGTTCAGCTATTTGAACCAGAATTTCTCCTTCACGCAGTTTAATCTTTTGCTGCTTCAAGGGTAACAGCTCGAAGCTCTCTCCATTGATTTCCACTTCATAAGGGCGATCCAAACCGTTGACAAGATAAAGTGTTCGCCCTCGCACGGTGGCAACCAAATACAAAATCATGAACAGCATTGCCAAAGAGATAATTATTGCCCGGATAATTTTCCAGTAATTTCTGTGCTTGGGAATATTATGATCCGGTTGATAAGCCTGATATAAACGTGACAACACCACTCACCTCATTTCAGCATAATATCCCATATATTCACCAAATTACGGCAAATTTCCTTTTACTCTATAATATATCAGATAGGAGGAAAAAAGGGGCAGCTACCGGCCCAGGATGATCTGCAGCCCTGACCAGAAAAAATAAAGGGAGAAAGCACATAGAAAGAGCCCCAGGCCGAAGACAATCCATTTGTAGACCCCATCGGTGAGCCATCTTTTTCCCGAAACCAACGCCACAGCAAGAAGGGAAAGCCAGAGAAAATCGGCCAGGATATGCCCGCTGAAAAAGAGAAGTACCCCGGGAAGGCCGTGGTTTCGGGAGAGAGCAACGTACCCCGCACCGACAGTGGCCCACCAGAGAAACCAGTAGGGATTGGAAGCAGTGGCAATCAGTCCGCTCCAGAAAGTGGAACCGGTCTCCCCGCTCGAGAAGGTATCAAGTGACAGAGTGGCCCCGGCTGCGCTTCTGATCATGCCCCATCCCATCCAGGCAAGCACCAGCCCCCCGGCGACACCGATTACAGCTGTTATATAGGGTAGGGCGAGATATTCTCCCAAACCGACAATCAGCAAAATAACCATAACCGCCTCGAGAAGGGCGTGGCCCAGGGTGGCCAGCGGAGCCGCAAGATAACCCCGGCGGAGGGCATGTTCCACCGTCACCGCGGTAAGCGGTCCCGGCATCAGCGCTCCCGAAAAACCGACGATGAATGCTGTGGTAAATATCAACATCATCTCAAGCATGGCTGCTGCTGCAACTCCCTCTGCATTGGATTACATCCTTACTTAATTCAGCACCCGCAGAATATTCCCTGCCCCACATTGGAGGTTGGAAATTAGAAGTAAGAGGTTGGAGAGCATCGGTTTGGGGTTAAGCACATACCTCCCCTCCTCCGGCAATCTCACGAGCGGCACCATCCCCAACCTGCAACGTGATCGATACGTCGGACCCACAGAGCAGCTTTCTCTGAGGTTGTAGGGGCGGCCCATGGGCCGCCCAAACCCGTGCCGGAAAACAATACAAATACCGCATTAAAAGCAAAACATTTCTACCACGCAAACACCTGTACTCCAACCGGGCGAGGCATGCCTCGCCCCTACGGCTGGTATAGATTTCCTTGTGCTTCCCCAATGCATCCATACTGACTTTTGGGACAGCCCCAAACCTGTACCGCCGTACTGAAAGCAATTTCCTTTTTGTAATAAAGGTCCCCGCGCGCTTAGAATTATGGCCGTGATTATGTGCGAAGTGATCATTCTTCTGCTCGTTAAGGCTCAGCGATAAAAAAACCGGCTTTTTACCGGCATGTTGTATGGATGGCCAGAAGAAGTCCCGAGGCTGCCGTGACCCTGGCGGTCTCAGAGGTTAGCTCATTGCTCAAGCCGCGGGTGGAGGCAAAATAGAGAGTTTCTCCGTAAAGAGGATATTTTAACCCCTCCGTGGTGACACCTGTTGTCTCGGGGGTAAGTGAAAATAAAGAGAGGTAATCGCCGGCCCGACCTGGTACGGCAAGTTCACGATCCATCAGCCGCACCGTTTGCCGCTCATCAATGATTCTCGCCGGAATACCCGCCCTGAAAGGGATCGTCAACAGAAGAAGGTTGACCAGGGCATGGTCAACCCTGGTTCCTCCAAGAGCGCCGCAGATGAGAAGCTCCGGCGGTTGAAGCGAAAGGGCATATTCCAAGGCCATCTCGAGATCTGACTGCTCCTGCTCCAAAGCCGGGTCACAAACCCATTCCACCGGGAGCTGCTCCAGTTTCTGCCGCAGCGCCGGATCGAGCGAATCGGCATCACCCACCACCGCGGAAGGAAGGAGCCCCATGGCCAGAACATGGCGGCTCCCTCCATCAACGCAGATCACCCGGTCATCCGAATTGATCTGCCGCCGGTAGAAACTCAAATCATTGCAGTCACCGTTGGCAAAAAGAAAAATCCGTCGGCCCGGCATTTAGCTTCCCCCTTTCCTTGCCGGAGTAGGCCTCAATCTCAGCCTGAGAGGCGGCGCATTAGCCGCCTCTTTCATTTTCTCCAAACCGGTATCGGATCAGTCGGCAGTCCCTTGCCGGCCGATGCAACCCTTCAACTGCTGTGCGGCCGTGGCAGGAAACTGCTCATTTCGGCTACCATGCCCTGTATGAGCATCGTCTGCAGCCAGATCCTGCCCGGGCCTGTAAGCGTGGTCAGGAAGAGCCCTTCGCCCCCGAATAGTATATTTTTAAAACCCTTCACCGTTTCGATATTCATACTCACCGAGTTCTCGTACATCCCCATAAACCAGGGAAATTGTGTTATCGTTGATTGTTATTCAATTTCAGGCCCGTTTATCCTGCAAAATACTCAGCAGATAACTATTGCTGCTATTTTTAGCCTTCGGCATTACTTCATTGGAGGAAACAGGATGCAGGCAAATTTAGCGAAATTTGTTGAGACCCTGCGCCGGCCCATCTTTGGCTTGGGAACCGGATAATTAATGCAGACCGGCTCCGGCGCCACGTTTCTTCTCCCTCGCGGTAGCATAGCGAAGCAGGTTTAAGAATTCATTTAAAACAATCACCAGCGAAGGGACCAGCACCATCGTGATCAGGCCGGTTGTGGTCTGGGCAAAATTAAGGATATGGCCGGCATAAGGGATGGAGTATTCGACCTTCCCGAGGATGTTCTCTGCCGGAACGGGCTCGGGATCATTCACGTTGTTGGCGTCGCCGCGGGTAATAAACGAGAGCCCGTCAAGTTGCACGATACGATGGCTGATTACCCGCTCAGGATCGGCAGGATCAATAAACGTGATCACATCTTCCCTCTTCAAATCAACCGGATCTACCGCCTTTACCACCAGTAAACTTCCGGGAGTGACAGTGGGCTCCATGCTGCTCCCGAGGACGATGTATAACCGCCTCCCGGCAAGTTCGGGCACTTCGCCGGTGGCGTCGCTTTTGATGAGGATATAAACCATCACTGCAGCGCAAAGCAGCAGGACGATCAAAAAAATATTTCCGAACACCGGATTCCCGGATTTTCGACTGCGCCGGCGCTGCAGCTCTTCGCGAGTCTGTCTCTGGGCGCGTGTCATCGTAATCTGTCCGACATAGTTTTTATGATCAAACATGACAAAAACACCCCTTTTCACCGCAGCACAAAAATAAATACTTTCATTATCACAAAAGAGGCTTCAGCAGCATCATGCCGCATTCCTCAGATTCCAAACCGGTTATATAAAGGTTGAGGTTGCTGTTCAAAATGATATTTCTTGGTTCTCCGGTTCTCTCAAAAAGGAGATAGGCCGCTCCGCCGGCCAGTGCTGAAGCGAAAGCGATGATGAGCAGGCTCTTTATAATCTTCCCCTTCATGCTGGACTCCTTCCCGGTTATGGTAAGGAGATTATTCGCCATGAAGAACGATATTCCTTTTTATTTGTCTGTCTTTGCATTTTTAAGTAAAATTATGTCTGAAAACTGCTTGTTTAAACTACAACCAGCTTCTCTGCGATATCATGCAGCGCTTTGCCGCATTTTTCCCGGATCACGATCTCGGCGGCGCTGTCATATCCGGTGGGCATCAGGTTGATAATGATCAGCCTCTTCGCCAGCCCCGGCAAATAGGCCACCGGGTAAACCACGAGGCTGCTGCCGGCCACCAGCATCAGATCGCAGTGGCGGCGCAGGGTCTCTTCGGCTTCATAAAAAAGTGGCGGCATCGGGTCGCCAAAAAGAACCACATCGGGGCGCAGAACGTCGAAACAGTTGCGGCAGACAGGTGGAATCCGCTTCAACTCAACCTGTTGAACCAGCTCCTCAAATGACTAACGTTTCTTGCAACCCTGGCAGTAACCGGAGCGCAGGTGGCCGTGCACCTCCCAGATTTTACGCGAACCGGCCTTCACATGCAGCCCGTCTATGTTCTGCGTCACCAGTCCATTCAGAATACCCATCTCTTCCATTTTTGCCAGGGCATAATGTCCTTCATTCGGCTCGGCCAAAGTTATACTGGCAAAACGGTTAAAAGCCGACTCGTAAAAAAGACGGGGGTTGTTCTGCAGGACCTCCACCGAAGCGGTCTTGATCGGGTCGACTTTCTCCCAGATCCCCGTTCCCGGAGTCCGAAAATCGGGAATACCGCTTTCCGTGGAGAGCCCGGCTCCGGTCAAGCTGTAGAACCCTTTGCTCTCTTTGATCAGAGCGGCAGCCTGCTCGATTTGATCCTGGTAATCCATTATTATCCCTCCACCAACCGGCAAGAAATTTATGCAGTATTTAATTATCTATTTATTTATTCTATTCTAAAATCGACAATTCCTTTAATAAACCAACTTTTATGCGGAAGACTAACATGGTAAAATATAAGGGAGAGCAACAATATCTAAGACCATAAAGGGGGTTTCAGGATGAACCGGCTGAAAACATTCTTTCTGATGACTCTTCTTACAGCCATTTTCCTTCTGCTGGGCGGCCTTATCGCCGGCGAAGAGGGGCTCATTGTTGCCTTCATCCTGGCGATAGCCACGAACTTTTTCTCTTACTGGTTCAGCGACCGCATGGCCATCAGCATGACCCGCTCGCAACCGCTCAGTGAAAGCGCAGCCCCCGATGTTTACCGGGCCCTGCGTGAACTGACATATAACGCCAATATGCCCATGCCGCGGGTTTACATGATGCCTACAGATCAGCCGAATGCTTTCGCCACAGGACGCAACCCCAAGCACGCCGTGGTTGCGGTAACTGCAGGGCTTCTAAGAATGCTGGAATACGAAGAGCTTAAGGGGGTCCTGGCCCACGAGCTGGCCCACATTCGCAACCGCGACATTCTTATCGGCAGCATTGCCGCAGCTCTTGCCGGCGCCCTCATGTTCGTGGCCCGGTTCGGGATGTGGGGTGCGGCTTTCGGCGGAGGCGGCAGGCGCAATGAAGGCGGTGGCGCGCCGCTGCTTCTGGTCAGGTTGATCGCCCTGCTGCTGGCTCCTCTTGCAGCCCTGTTAATCCAGATGTCTATTTCACGGACGCGCGAATACGGCGCCGATACCGCCGCGGCCAGGATTTCAGGCAACCCGCGGGGGCTGGCCTCGGCTCTTGCCAAGATGGATAGCTACGCCCGCCGGCGCCCGCTGCGCCAGCTCAACCAGGCCGCGGCGCACATGTTCATTATCAACCCCTTCTCGGCGCAAGGGCTGGCCACTCTTTTCAGCACCCATCCGCCGATCAAGGAACGAATTGCGCGGCTGCAGCAGATACAGATTGAAGGAATCAGGTGAGCTGTTAATAGCGGAGTTCCATTTCAAGGGGGCTCCGCTTATGCTGCTATTTACAGATCTTTCATAAAGACTCTTACCGTCACCTTCAGCCATTTCTCCACCCACTCCTTGGCTTCGAGCTTGCCGAACAGGAGCTTCCCCGCGTCCATCAGCCGCGCCGGAACCTCGTTTTTGGCGCGCGGCAGGTAGCCCAGCTTGCGCTCTTTCCAGTCGTAGATGGCCACCGCGAGAGGATCGTGGATATTCTCGGGCTCGCGGCGAAAGAGCAGCGGGGCGCCAACATTGAGTTCGGGCTCAACTTCGTCCAGATTCAGATAGCTGGTCCCGGCGATATGGCATTCCAGGAGAAAAATCTCCTGGATATAGGGGGCAATCTGGACATTGCCGCCGAAATAACCCTGGATCAGCTTCCAGATCTCCTCGTTGGACGGCACCAGCCCCCGGCTCATCAAAATACCCCCTTAGTGAACTGTAGAGTTTTCTCCACCGCCGCTTAACTTCGCAAGAATGGCTAGATATGACTGCCGGTGCCGCTCCATTTCTTCAATTTGCTTCTCCACAGCCTCCTGCTGGGCGGCGACCCACCCGGCATCGGCGAGCTTATCCCGATAGTAAAAGGGAAACTGCTCCTGCATTTTGGCCAGGCTCTCCAGCATCTTTTTGATCTTTTGCGCCAACTCTTCAGTATCGGCGGCCAGCTGCTCCATGGTGGAAGGTTCGGGCAAGAGCTCCTCTTGTTCCGAGATCAGGAGCGAGAGGGTCTGCAGCTCCTCGAGATCGCTATTCCGGTATGCGGTGAGCACTCTTTCCCAGAGATATTGAAAGTTCTCGGGAAGCTCTTCGTTGAAATCAGGATGAAGTTTCCGCACCAACTCGCGGTAGAGCTTTTTCAACTCTCGCGCCTCCGCGGCAGAGAGCTCCGGCAGCTGGTTATGGTACTCGGCCCATTCGACCTTCCGGCCCAGATCACACAGCTCTTCGATCCACTGCCGCAGCTCTTCATCGAGCTGCTCCTCGATCAGCTCCAGGTCCGGCGCCTCCCCCCGGTTGAGAGAGGCCCGGATCAGCTCGATCTTGCGCCGCAGCCTCAAGACCTCATTGCGCACCAGGAATAGCCGGTACTGTTCTTTACCGATAACCGCGTAATATCTCGCCTCCAGGTTGGGCTTGACCGTGGCCAGCAGCTCATCCCGATCGGTGATCAGCTTGACCAGCTCAGTTCGCAGCGCCTGGTAACGATTTTGCAACTCGGCAAACTCCCTGGAGATATGCAACTGCCGTTCCAACCCTCACACCCTCTTCCGAAGCCGGTTGTGGGACAAACAGGACCGTCCCCGGTGTCCCACTTCGATAACAAGCAGCGCTGATCCTTTTCTACACTAGCGGTAAAGAGCCATGAACCGCTCCATGTAGTAGATCCAAACCTGGTTATAAAAACCGGGGAAATAGAAGTCGCTGGCATGACCGGCCCACTTCATCTCCAGTACCGCACACTGCTCATTGCCGGCAGATTGATATTTTTCTTTAAATTTACGCGCCGTAAGCGGAGGAACCATCCCATCACTGCTCCCCTGGTAGATCAGGCAGGGAGGGCTCTTTTTATCTACCAGCAGCCCGACATCGATCCATTCCGCCGCCGCGCCGATAACCGGCAAAAAACCGGTCTGATTGGCCGGGTAGAGAGGAAGGTAGCCCTTGATATTTATTTGATCACTGAATATCTCGGGATACTTGCCGCCGGCTGCGGCCAGGGCCACCGCCGTAGTCAACTGCCCCCCGGCGGAGCCTCCGGAGATAAAGACCGAATCAAGATCCAGGTCATACGAAACGGCATGATCGGCCAGGTATTGGGTAAACGCGCCCAGGTGCCGCACCACATCATCCAGGGTGAAAGGGCCCACAAGTTCCTTCCGGGCCAGTAATGGCTGTAATGCAGTCAGATTCACCCGGTCAGTCAGGCCGTACTGCAGGTCAAAGACTGTATAGCCCCGGGAGGCAAAATACTTGTTTACCTGCATCATGTTGGCAAAGCCTTTGTCGCCGGTGATCCAGGCGCCGCCGTGGATCCGGACCAGCGTCGTTCCCCGGCCCGGCAGGCCGGTTCTGTCTTCGGGAGGCATGAAAACGTCAAAATATAGTTTCAGTCCATCGTCAACACCACCGCTCCCCTCATAAAACAAAATGTCCTTTTCGTAGCGGTAATCGCCCGGCGGCAGCCCCAAAAAGTAGGCGGGCAGGGAGAAAGGTGTTTTCAGAAAATAATCTGCCGCAGCCAATTCATCATGTTCGGGCCGGCTGCCGCCAAAAACCCGGGCGAATTCAGCTTCCGCCTCTGAAATGGTCCCGGGCATGGCCAGCAGGGGCAGCAGGTAAGCTGCAAAACAGATCATTCCGAGAGCGCCGGTCAGCAGAGCGGCGGCGCCGCCCGGACGGTTTTGCATCTTTAGCAGCAATATAGCCACGCTAAGAAGAATAAAAGCGTGAAAAAGGGCATATCCGGAAAGCAAAGTTTCGATACACTGAAGCCCACTTTCCGCGAAGAAAGATCTGTCCCCGGCCAGAAAGAAATAGAGAGCGGCCGATCCGGCAAGAAGAATGATATAGCATAGCGCCATAACCGCTTTTTTGCCAAAACCGCCGCTCTTCCGCCCGCTTACCAGGCGGCCGCGCCGCAGCGGAAAACCGGCCCTGGCCGCAGCCAGGTTTTGCCATGCCAGAGCCAACCCCAATATAAGGATGCCAAAATAGATGAAATAGATTCCACTGTAGATCAGGCGGTTGAAGCGTCCGGTGTAGATCAGGGCAACCATCATGTTCAGCCCGGCCAGCGCCGGCAAACCGGCAATCATGGCTGCCAGGCAGAGATAGCCCCGGCGGTGCAGGCGCCGTCCGAGATAATCTTCTCGCTCAACAGCGCGGTCATCCAGGTAAATTAGCAGATTGACCGCCGCGAGAGCCAGCAGAAAAAATACTCCGAGGACATTGTCCATCACAATATTTACCGGCACGGCAAGATGAATTACGCCTCCGGCGATCGCCAGCAAGGAGAGGCCCAAGGTAAGGACGCTCACAAGGTTGATAAGTTTAACCCGCCTGTTATCCACGACTGACACCTTCCGCAATATTTGCTCGTTTTGTCGCTTCTATCCGGGTAAAAGCATTCCACAATATACAGCAAATTTTATGATTTAAATTCGACCATAGGAAATTATCTCCTGCCAGTGAAGCGGACGGACATGATCAGGGAGGAGCACGGCATACCTTGAAGTTCATTACGGAAGAGCGGCTACAGTAGAATGGTTAATTGAAACATCAGCCGGCAGTCTTACGAGTCAGTCTTCCCACAGGGCGATATGCTCCAGGCCGGCAAGGTGCAGCGCCGGAGCGTGGGGGTCCCACCGGCCGTCAATGCCCTGCTCCCGGGCGGCCAGTTCAAAATGGGACATGGCAATACCCATATCGAGATACTGCAGCCTGATCTTCCCCAGGGCCCGGTTGTAGAGCCGGTTCTCTTTCAGGTAAAGGCGGTAGCGGCCGTTCCGGTCCTTGACAATCCGCCAGGGCTGGCGGTTCGAGGCGGAAGGACCCAGGCGCACCGCCTCCAGGGCATTGCGGTAATCCCCGGCCTTAACTTCTTTCAGCGGCGTTTTGCCGCCGGCGGCAAAAAACAGTTCTGGCCACGGCTTCCGCCGGCTGGAGCGGGCGCCGGTCCGGACAAGTGTGTCCTGCATGGTCGTGCTTTCAGCGGGATAGCCCACGGGGGTAATCGCCGGCAGCAGCTCGCCTCTGGCCAGCTTCATCCGGCGGGCAAAGCTGCTCCGCCTGAAGGTGCCGCCCAGCCAGCATGTACCCAGCCCCATGGCGGTGGCTTCAAGAATAATCTTTTCGAGGCAGTACCCCAGGTCTACCTGGGAGCCTCGTATATCTTTAACCGCTCCCAGAATGTAGAGACGGGCGCCCCGGATCATCCCGTAAGTGCCCAGCCTCTTGAATTCCTGCGGGCTCACCGAGTTGAGATCCAGCAGCTCAAAGCGCACCGTGGTCCCGCAGGGGCCGCCGGCATGCTCCTGAAAGAGCTGCCGCAGCCTCTCCCTGATCTCTTCGCTGACCGGTCTCTGATCATAGGCCCGCACAGAGTACCTTTTTTGAACCGTTTCCATTACGTTCATATATCAAACACCTTTCATCAATTATGTCCGTCTATTCTATACCGGACAGGGGCTCTTTCTATCCTGCAGCCTGAAGCTGTCAAGCATAAAGTGCTTCAATTTCATTAAATTATTTATTCAGCGCCACCTGTCGTTTAACCTTCATCTTCGCGTGAGTATGCGGTTTTCAATGGAGAAATCTGATAATCACCCCATTTAAATGATGGCGGGATTGGGGCTGTCCCAAAAGGAGCATTCTACTTTTTGAATAAGAGTTGCCTTTAATAC